>NZ_NFLD01000050.1:0-11315 GCF_002160725.1 Massilimicrobiota sp. An142
ATAAATACAAAGATTAAAAATATAAATCATGACATTTCCAAGATTAAGTTCTACTTATCAATGTTTTTTAAGTAGAACTTAGTCTTAAAAAAAGTAGAATTTACTTTTCAAATTAAATTATTTATTTTTTTGTTAATTAAATAAACAAATAGCTGTAAAAATATAAAATATATTCTCCAAAAAACAAAGAAATAAGAATTCCCACACAAAGAAAACCAGCAAATGCGATATGATGATGGCGATGTGTTTTTTTATAAAAAAGTAAATATGATGCATAGATTCCACCCAATAAAACCGCTATCGTAAAAGCAAGTATAATCTTTATATATCCTAACATAAAGCCATTAACCATCAATAATTTGATATCCCCGCCACCAAAACTATCTGGAATCCAAAAATTGAGTAATAATAATGGCATACTTATAATCAATATACCTATCAAACGTTCCCACAATGAAACATCACTATAAGGCATTAATCCTAATACAATAAATATTTCTAAAATAATCATTTCATCAGGTATAATTTGCCATTGTCTATCTATTAATGAAATGGTTATAAAATCCATTATCAATAAAAAAAGAAGAATAGCCTTTATCACTTGGGATTCATAATAGACAAGTAAGACAAGCAAAAAACCACTCATCATTTCAAAGATAGGATAAAAAAGTGAAATGCGGTGATGACAATATCGACATCTTCCTTTTAACATCACATAACTGACAATAGGTATTAAATCAAACCATTGTAAAGGATGCAAACAATCAAAACAAAAACTTCTTCCTTTTACAATATCCAAACCAAGTGGCAATCGATCTTTACACACTTGAAAAAAACTTCCTATAACAGCACCCAAAATAAAAAACCATACATATAAAAACATCTTCATGTCCCCTTTCATAGGTATTTTTATAGTTGGTTTTGTTTCATATTTCGATATTATTCTATCTTAAAATATATTCATTTTCAACAAAAAATATTTGACATTTTTTATTTTTTCTATAAAATATGGAGTGCTGTAAAGCTATAGATTTCTCTATTTCTGATTAATAAATAGAAAATTCTATAGCTTTTTTTACGAAAGGAGAATCTCAACTTATGGAAAAAAGAAATCCAATGGCTTATAAACCTATTTTTCCCCTTTTGATGTCTATGGCCTTTCCGCCAATGATTTCAATGCTTATTCAATCATTATACAATATAGTTGATAGTATTTTTGTGGCTCAGCTTGGTGAAGAAGCTTTAACAGCTGTTTCGTTAATCTACCCCTTACAAAACTTATCATTAGCATTTTCCTGTGGTGTAGGTATTGCTTTAAACGCCATTATTGCAAGACATTTAGGTGCACATAATGATAAAGAAGCATCATTTGTCGCTACTCAAGGCATTGTTATGACACTTTTACATTCCATTCTTTTTGTTGGAATTGGATTATTCCTTATAGAACCTTTTTTAACTCTTTTTACTCAAAATCAGGATGTCATACAATATGGAATCGAATACGGTTTTATTGTTATTACTTTTACATTTTCAACATTTATTCACTTAGCCATCGAAAAAATGTTTCAGGCTTGTGGAAATATGATTATTCCCATGATTATGCAAATGGTTGGAGCAATTGTTAATATTATTTTAGATCCAATACTTATCTTTGGATATTTTGGATTACCTGCTTTAGGTGTAAGTGGTGCAGCTCTAGCAACTATTATTGGACAATTTAGTGCCTGCTTTTTATCAATATATTTATTCTTACGCTATAATTCACATATCCATATTTCATTCCGTCATTTTCGTATTGATTGGCATACATTTAAAAACTTATATTCAATAGCTATTCCATCTGGAGTTATGATGTGTTTACCTTCTGTTTTAGTTTCAGCATTAAATGGTATCCTTGCTCCTGTGTCTCAAACTGCCGTTGCATTCTTTGGTATCTATTATAAACTGCAAACATTCGTTAATATGCCAACAACAGGAGTTGTACAGGGAATGCGTCCAATTATGAGTTATAATTATGGAGCTCATCAAAGAAATCGTATGGATCAGACATTAAAAATGGCAACTCTTACTATTGGAACTATTCTATTATTTGGTACATGTCTATTCTTTATTTTCCCAGCTCAAATTCTTCAAATGTTTAATGCCAATCAAGATATGCTTATGGTTGGAATAACTGGATTACGTATTTTATCATTAAGTTTTATCTGTTCTACATTTGCCATTGTTATGTCTGGAGTTTTTGAATCATTAGGAAAAGGACCTATTTCTTTAATCATTACACTCACAAGACAATTTATCATCATTATCCCATTATCCCTTATTCTTTTACCACTTGTTGGCGTAACTGGTATCTGGTTAACATTTCCTTTATCAGAGCTGATTGCCTCATTCATTGCTTTTCTTTTATATCAAAAAGTTTATAAAAAAATAAAAATAGGAAATGAAAATTAATGATTCATTTCCTTTTCTTTTTACAAAAATTTAATATATGATAATGTTGTACATTTGATTCTTTTCTTACCATTTTTCAATGATATTCAAAATAAAACAAAGTTATAAAAACAAACAGTTTTATATACATAATATTATCCATGTATAATAGCTACAGCTAAATGAACACCTCGTTTAAACTGTATAAATCCATACTCATAAACAAATTCATTCACACAGTTTTCTAATTCTTCAACTTCTTCTTCACTCAGTATTAATTTTCTATTTATAATACGTTCATGAAATTGATCCATTAAATCAAAATAACGAATATGTATCTGTTCCAGCATCATTTCTTCATCTTGATTTAAAATAATATCAGAAGAATATATATCTTTTAAAACATTATCCATATCACACATAGTTCTCTTCTCCTTACTGAGATGATCATAAGAACTAAACTGTTTTTTCAAACAATGAGCAATTTTTTAATGGCAAATGATTATGCTGTCCAAATATTTTTCTTTTAACATGATGTAAATCCACTTTATTTGGTAATATATATGATTCATCCTGAAAATCTTTAAAATCGCATAACACTATTCTTAATCCAAAATATTGACCCTGATAAGAAAATTCATTTAATAATTTTCCAATAACATACATAATCTCACTATGAATATTTGTATAATTTCTTAATTTCTCTTCTTTTTTATAAAAATTCAACTGCATGTCATAGAATTGAATTTGAATACAACGAATTCCATAATCTTTTTCTTTAAGTTGCTTGACTAAATTGAAGCTTAGATTTTGTGCTATTATTAAAGCTTCTCTGGCATTTAAAAAAGTATCTTGATTATCTTGACCGAATGATTGAGGAAGGGTATGAACTGTTCTATGTATTTGAGACATTTCATCTCTTTTTTGAGAGCATATATTCTTCCCAAATATTTTTACTGCCTGATAAAAACTTAAAATTCTATATGATTCATAACTGTGCATATAAATCCATTTGGCAAATTCTTGATGAAAACTGAATCCTATATGTATTGAAATACAAAGTTCATCTGCTATTCTTTGCTGAATACATTTCATAAGTTTGATAGAATCCATACCAAATACATATTGAGATTTTGTTAAATCAAAAAATATATCATTTCTTTCTTCTTCAAAGACATCATTACAATATTCATATAAAATATTTTTTATTTGCTCTTTATAGAAACAATATTCATCCATGTTTCTTTGTTTGTTGATGAGTTCTTGATGAATCAATCTCTTTTTTATAATGAAATTTCTCTTTTTCTCTATTTGATCTATGCATTCTTCAAAACAAATATATCCAATTAAAGTTTTCCACATATTTCTCACTCCTCGTCAATTATTATATATGACCTTGTTGCATATTTCAATATTTTTATGCAACTTATTTTATTATTTTTGATTTTTTCTTTATTTTAGATGTATTTTATACTATAATATGCATATAGGAGGTTGACTATGGAACTCAAAGACATTATTAAGGATTATAAATATAGGCATCAACTTACAAATGATGAAATTGCTCAAAAACTAGGAGTCACGAAATCTACTGTCAGTCGTTGGATTTCAGGAGATGTCAAAAGAATTCAAGATGAAACATTAAAAAGATTAAATGAACTCCTTGGTTATGATATTGAACCCGTTATCAAAGGAAAGTCCATTCATTTAAAGCGTCCTATTTTAGGTTATGCAAAAGCCGGATATGATATGTATGGAGAAAATAATTATATGGGTGAAGAAGAAGTCACAGAAGAAGATTTTTATAAGGGAGATTATTTTTTGCAGATTCAAGGTGATTCCATGACTGGATCAGGAATAATGGATGGAGATTTAGCCCTTATTAAACAATGTTCCTATGCCTCAACAGGTGATATTGCAGTTGTCATGATTGGTGGTGAAGAAGTAACAGTGAAGCGTATTATCAAAAAACCAGATATGCTTATTTTGGAAGCCACAAACCCACTTGTTGAAAATAGATATTTTTCTAATGAAGAAGTTGAACAACTTCCTGTTCGTATCATTGGTAAAGTCGTTTATACAAAAACTTATTTTTAAACAAAAAATCTCATTCATGTTTTGAACTCTAAAGCTAATCTAACTTTAAGGGTTCACTCCATTTATGAGATTTTTTATATATCACAAGACATACAAATCAAATGCTTTTCTTCAACAAAATTATTTTTACTATAAAATCCTTCACTTAAAAAACCACGAATTGTCTGTAAAACCATTCTCTCTATATGCAATTTGATACATTCTTTTTTTGTTTGTTGTAATAGATAACTTCCTAAATGTTGTCCATGCAATTCTGGTAAAATGCAGACTTCATCAATCCATAGCTCTTTCTTTTCTAAATAAGTCATTTGACGCCCTAGTATCATACCTATCAACTGATTATCTCGATATAGAACATATCCCAAAGCATATGGTGAAAGTAGCATTTCTTTCAATCGCTGATAAGACTGCTCATAAGTCCACGTTTCATTCCATGGTTCTTGCATAAAACATTGCCGAAATAATATTGAACACTTATTTAAATGATAATATTGCATGGGAATAAAACACATTTCATGACTTTCAAGTTCTAAAAACATATCATACCATGTCACTCCACCATGGATAGATTGAGAAACTCCCAAGCAACTATAACCAAATTGTTTATAAAAATCTATTAACTCTTTTTTACAAGTCAGTACCAAGCCTTTTTTACCTCTTGTAAGAGCCAAATCAATAAAAGCATTCATTAATTTTTGAGCAATCCCACGATGTTGAAAAGTTGGTAAAACGGCTAAACCAAATATACTTTGATATGGATGATTGAAATCATGTAAGGATGTATCTTCATAATATTGATCAATTAAAAAACGTGTTGAAATCATTGCCCCATTGATAAATCCAACAATCTGTCCTTCTATAACGGCTACTAAAAAACAATCAGGAAAAGCAAGAAATCTTTGTTGAAATTGTTGTTTAGTTGCAGCTTCTTGAGCAGGAAAACAAATTCTTTCAATTTCAGCAAGTTTTATTAAATCTTGCTCTTTGGCTAATCTTATTTCCATATATACTTTTTATAAAAAAAGACATTAATGTTTGATCAATGTCTTTATTCACCCATAGAAAGCAAGAACGCTGCACTATCTTCCAATCTTTGTTTTGCTTCTTTAATTTCCTGAAATTGTGCATCTGGGCATGTTTCAAACTGTACTTTTTTTGTTAATTTCTTTAATTGATTCAATTCATTTTTAATTTGTGTCCTTACAGTTTTATCTATTTCTTTATGATGTTTTGCTAAACTGGCTTCTACTCTTGACATTAATGTTTCTAAATCATTTTTAAAAACAAGTCTTTCTTTTGTTTTAGCATCCTGCTGTTCAAATTGTTTAGCTTCATGAATAGCTCTTTCAATATCTTCATCAGACATATGAGAACCATTTTCAATAGTAATACTTTGCATATTTCCACTAGCCAAATCTTTTGCAGAAACACTTACGATACCATTAACATCAATATCAAAAGTGACTTCAATTTGTGGAACTCCTCGCATTGCACGCTTAATCTTTTTAAGTTTAAATTTACCTAAACTTTTATTGTCTTTAGCTAAAGGTCTTTCCCCTTGTAAAACATTAATTTCAACTTGTGTCTGGAAATTAGATGATGTTGTAAAAATTTGACTATGACTTGTTGGAATTGGTGTATTTCGATCAATTAATGGAGTTGCAACTCCCCCTACTGTTTCAATAGATAATGTCAATGGTGTCACATCTAATAATAAGACATCATAATTTCCCATTGCAGTCACATCACCAGATAATTTACCACCTTGAATTCCTGCTCCCATAGCGACACATTCATCAGGATTTAATGATTTACTTGGTGTAATTCCAGTAACTTCCTTAATTTTATCTTGAACTGCTGGAATACGTGAAGACCCACCTACAAGAATAATCTTATTCAATTCAGCAGGTAATAAACGTGCATCATTTAACGCATTTTGCATTGGGAGAATTGTTCTTTCAACTAATTCTCTAGTAATACGATTAAATAAATCTCTTGTGATTGTCATTTCTAAATTTTGTGGTCCTGCAGATGTCGTTGTAATAAATGGTAAAGATACAACAGTAGAAGTCATTGAAGATAATTCAATTTTTGCTTTTTCAGCGGCTTCTTTGATACGTTGCATAGCCATTAAATCATTTCTCAATGAAATCCCTGAGCTTTTCTCAAATTCAGTTAAAATATGTTGTGCTAATAATTCATTAAAATCATCACCACCTAGATGATTATCTCCTGATGTTGATAGAACTTCAATCACTCCATTACCAATTTCAATAATAGAAACATCAAAAGTTCCTCCACCTAAGTCAAAAACCATCATTTTTTGCCCATAACTATTTTCTAAGCCATATGCCAATGCTGCTGCAGTTGGTTCATTAATAATACGCATAACTTCCAATCCAGCAATTCTTCCAGCATCTTTTGTAGCTTGACGTTGGGCATCATTAAAATAAGCAGGTACTGTAATAACAGCCTGTTTAACTTCTTCTCCTAAATAATTTTCAGCATCTATTTTTAATTTCTGTAAAATCATGGCAGAAATTTCCTGGGGTGTATACTCACGATTGCCAATTTTCTTTTTATAATCAGTTCCCATTTCACGTTTAATAGATGAAATTGTCCCCATTGGATTTGTAACAGCCTGTCGCTTAGCACTTTCCCCTACAAGTCTTTGTCCATCATGTGTGAATGCTACAACACTTGGTGTTGTTTTCGCTCCTTCACTATTAGGAATAATGGTTGTTTTTCCATTTTCAATAAAAGACATACAACTATTTGTTGTTCCTAAATCAATACCAATAATCTTACTCATAAATCATTCTCCTTTAATAACATCTACAACAACAACTCATAAAAATATTAAACATCAATAACGAATAACAGCAATTAGCCATATTAGCATATGGTGACGTATAAGTTTGCTGTGTCTGACGATATTGACCACTTCCAGCCTGCAATTGCTGAACCAAGAAAATATATTGTAAATTACCAGGTTCCATTTGCGCTGCTGTTTGTGCATATTCTAATGCTGTTGCATTATTTCCTATACCATTCATAGCTAAAGCACTGTAATAAAACCATATTGATGAACGATTACGAATCTGTTCCAAAATATGAAGAGCATCCTGATAACGACCAGCTTGAATAAATGCCGCAACATCTTGAAAAGCCGCCTGATCATTACCCTGATATTGATAAGTCGACTGTGAACTTTGACCATATGTTTGATTCGTAAATCCTTTTTTTCGATTATCCATGATCGTTTTATATGCATTTTGTACCTGTTTAAACTTTTCAGTATATTCAGCCTGATGTTCACTATTAATATTAGCATCAGGATGATATTTTTTACTTAATGTTCGATAAGCATGTTTGATTTCATCATCTGATGCATTTGGAGAAATTCCTAATACTTGATATGGATCCATTTACTTCTTATCCTCCATTCTTTTTTGATAACGTAATTCATATTGACTCCAAACACCACTATATATGATATTCCTTAAAATTTCAACATTTTCCTCTATTGGAAGATATTCAAAAGCCTCGGCAGCTCTTGAAATCATCATTTCTAATAAATCATGACATCTCTCTTCAAAGTGTTCATCTTGAAAATGAGAAATAAATGGATTATAGTTATTGTCTTTTAGATCTTTTTCAATATCATCATAGGCATCTAGTAAATAAATATATTTACCTAAAAAAAATCCAAATTCCCTCAAATAATCTTGCCAGAGATCATCTTGAAAACAGCAAATTTCAGCCATGACTTTTCCAAAACATCCGGAAATATCATCAATACGAACATCTTCCATTTTTTCATACTCATGAATCTTGTCCAATTGTTTTTCAATCATATCTATCTTTTGTGGAAATTCTTTTTTTATAGATTGATAACTATGATTCAAAATTTTCTTATAGACCTGTTTTGACATCTTTTGATCATCAATCCAATCATCATCACATTTAAGATATGTTAAAGCAATTGTCATTTTAGCAGCATATTCAACATATTCATTTTGTATTTCTAGATGCTTTTTCAGTGGATGTAAAAAGCATCTACGATAGCTTGATTGATTGTGTGGTTCATATAAACCAGATAATAAAATAGCTAAAAATGTCATATCATAATTTAAAGCCACACGTCCTTTTAAACCATAATTATCATTTATAGTTCGACATAGCCCACAATAATATGACTGATAGATATCAAAATCTTTAAATTTCATTTCTGGTTTATTGATTACTATATATCCAAACATCATAATCTCCTTATCATAATAAATCATGATTAGTATAGTGTGAAGATATGAACGAAACATGAACTTATAGAAACTTTATTTTAAAAATGTTAAAATAAAAATGAAAGCTGGTGAATGGTATGAAAATCTCAAAAGAACAGCCTGTTTTAGAACCTTTGGCCAATCGTTTAAGACCTCTGACATTGGATCAATATGTAGGACAAAAACATCTTGTTGGTAAAGGTAAAGTGTTATGGCAATTTATACAAAATGATCAGATTCCTTCTATGATATTCTGGGGTCCTCCAGGAGTTGGAAAAACGACTCTGGCAAAAATTATAGCCCAAACAACAAAAGCACATTTCATTGATTTTAGTGCTGTCAATAGTGGTATTAGAGAAATAAAAAAAGTCATGCAAGATGCCATGCAGACACATCTTCAAGGAATCAAAACAATTGTTTTTATCGATGAAATTCATCGTTTCAATAAAGCACAACAGGATGCTTTTTTACCATATGTAGAACAAGGAAGTATTACTCTCATTGGTGCAACAACTGAAAATCCTTCATTTGAAATCAATTCAGCATTATTATCACGTTGTAAAGTTTTTGTCTTAAATGCTTTAAATGTTGAAGATATTATGGAACTTTTGCATCATGCTATTGAAGATCCTAGAGGTTTTGGTCACTTTCATGTTGATATTGATTCTTCAAGTTTATCAATGATCGCTCATTTTGCAAATGGAGATGCTAGAGTTGCTCTTAACACATTAGAAATGGCTTTTTATAATGCTCCTCGTGATCATGATCACATCACTATTACTCCTCAAATTATCGAACAAATGACAAGTCAAAAATCATTACTCTATGATAAAAATGGTGAAGAGCATTATAATTTGATTTCTGCATTACACAAATCAATGCGTAACAGTGATGTCAATGCTGCTATTTACTGGTTAGCCAGAATGCTTGAAGCTGGTGAAGACCCTTTATATATTGCACGACGACTTGTTAGATTTGCAAGTGAAGATATTGGTATGGCTGATAGTAGAGCATTAGAAATTGCTATTGCAGGATATCAGGCTTGTCATTTTATTGGAATGCCTGAATGCAGTGTCCATCTTACTCATGTTGTCACTTATTTATCTTTATCAGTTAAATCTAACGCTCTATATGTCGCTTATGAAGCTGCTAAAAAGGATGCATTAAAGACAATCGCCAAACCAGTTCCCTTACATTTACGCAATGCTCCTACCCGTTTAATGAAAGATTTAAATTATGGTAAAGGTTATCAATATGCACATGATTTTCAAGATAAACTGACAACTATGACTTGCTTACCTGAATCACTTCAAGACAGAGAATATTATCATCCAACAAATCAAGGAAATGAAAAAAAAGTCGCACTGCGACTTCAACAAATTCAACAATGGAAACGTAAACATCAAAAATAAAAGGTCAATGGCCTTTTATTTTTGTGTAACTTCATTAATAATATTGATAGCATTTAAAGTTCTTGGAAAACCAATATAAGGTTGACATTGTGTAATCACATCAATCAACATGTCTCTACTATTTCCAACTTGTATATTAGCCATAGTATGAGCACGCAACTGATTTTCACAGCCACCTAAAGTTGCCAACATAACAAAAGTTAACATTTCTCTTATTTTTAAATCAAGCCCCTGACGTGTATAAAAATCTCCAAAACAATGTGCAGATAAATAATCTTGAATATGTTTTAATTCTTGAGGTGCATGATCATGATTAGCTTGAATATTCTCACGACCAAACGCTTCACTTTGAACATCAAATCCAGCCTGGAATCTTGTTTCTTCTTCTACTGTTGATTGATCTTCCAAAGGTAATTCAATTTGATTTTCAACAAAAACATCATGAACAGCATCAAGAGCTTCTTTCACTTTGCCTACACCAATATATGGAGTACATTGATAAATGGCTTCTTTCATTTCAACTGGAGTCACATTAGCCTTTAAAGCTGCATAAACATGTTCTTTTAAAGATTCTAAAGTCATATTCGTTGTATTAACAACAATTAAAATCAATTCTCTAAGACGCAAATCAAGATTACCATGCTGATAAACATCACCATAAATATAATGAATCATCATTTCCTCGTATGCTAAGTCATGAGGACAAAAATGATCTTTATGCAATGACTGATATAATTCTTTTGCTTTTTCAATATCTCTCATAAATAAATTTTCCTGGTATATTATAATTGACTCATTTATCAGTCATTAAAATATACCTTCTCCTTTCTATCAACTTTATTAATACGTAGTTGATGACGTTTAGGTTTATATGTAAAATTGAAATATGTGTTTGTGGATTTGTATTTTTCCGTGTGGCTTTGACTACTTCAAGGAGGTTTGGACCACTCACTTATTCCTCAATAACGATGAGTTAGATGAGTCTTTGAATTCGCATTTTGAACCAGGTTTTATGGTCTAAGTGTTGTGGGTACCACATCACATGAAATTTATTTGAAAGGATGGTTTTTATGAAATTAGTTGGTATTGATAT
>NZ_NFLD01000051.1:0-11234 GCF_002160725.1 Massilimicrobiota sp. An142
TTTTACAGTAATAACAAATCATTTCTTTATCATATTTTACACAGATATCCATAAAAAAAGATGACCGAAGTCATCTTTTCACTATTTATGCTTTGATAATTCCTTATCCTTCATTTCTTTAACCATTTTCGTCAGACGTTCTTTTTCACTTTGAAGTTGTCCATACATTTCTTGTGTGTCCATCTTCTGATGAGATGGAATATGTTTATTTGTATTTTCATGAAATGTCTTTTCATAAGATTCCTCAGCTTTTTCATGAATACAATGACGTAAAGCTTCTAAAGTTTTATGTTTTTGTTCTTCTTTTTCTTTCATTTCCTGAATTTCTTTTTTTAATTCAGTCTGATTGAAAATAACTTCATTTTCTTCATCCTGACTATTTCTTTTTTCCTGATCTTTAAATACCTTTTGATAAGCGTCTTTTGCTTCTTGAATAATATCTTCCTTACTCATATTGTCGTCCTCCTTCATTTGACGAACTTATTATAAAATGATTGATTTCAAAAAAACATAGACGCTCAACATTTGATTACATGATTAACAAAATTTATGATTGAAAATGATGTTTCTGTTATTTTTATTTACAAAAAGAAAAGATATTCATTTCGAATATCCTTATCTTCTTAATCCTAATTTGTCAACTAATGCTGTGTATCTATCAAGATCTTTATTTTTTAAATATTTTAATAAATCTCTTCTTCTACCGATTTTCTTTAAAAGACCTCTGTTTGAATGATAATCTTTTTTATGAACTTTAAAGTGTTCATTTAATTTGTTGATATCAGCAGTTAATACAGCGATTTGTACTTCTGGAGAACCTGTATCTCCTTCTTTAGTTGCGTATTCTTTCATAATAGCAGTTTTTTCTTCTTTAGTTAACATTATTTATTCCTCCTTTTATTTGACTTAGCCATGTCCAAGAAATAGGTCGAGGACTCTTATATCCTAGATATAGCCGCATTTGTAATTATAAAGAAAGCATAGGAAAAGTCAAGTTATTTATTGATTTTCATGAAAAGAATTTATAAAATATTTCAAAGGAGGATATTTCATGAATAAAATAGCATTTATTGGTGTTGGCGTTATGGGTAAGCCTATGGTTCAACATCTTACTAGCGCTGGATATGATGTAACAATCTATACACGTACTAAAAGCAAGGTACAAGATTTAATAGATCTTGGTATTACCTGGAAAGACAGTGTTTATGAATGTATACAAAATCAAGACATAATTATGACAATGGTAGGCTACCCTCATGATGTTAAAGATATTTATTATGGTCCAAAAGGAATCATAAACAATGCTAAACCAGGAGCTATTCTTATAGATTTGACAACATCATCGCCAAAACTTGCAAAAGCAATTTATAACGATGCCAAAGCACATCAGTTAGAAAGTTTAGATGCTCCCGTATCTGGAGGAGATTTAGGAGCCAAAAATGCAACACTCTCTATTATGGTTGGTGGAGACTATACAACTTTTCAAAAAGTTCAAAAAATATTAGATATCCTAGGTACAAGTCTATATGTGGGAACAAGCGGTATGGGTCAACATACCAAAATGGCTAATCAGATAGTGATTGCTGGAACCATTGCAGGTGTCAGTGAAGCCATTCACTATGCCAAAGAACATCAATTAGATATGGATATATTGATGCAATGTATCACCAAAGGTGCCGCTGCCAGCTGGCAGTTAGAACATAATGGACAAGCGATGATTGATGAACAGTTTCAGCCAGGGTTTTATATCAAGCATTTTATCAAAGATTTAAAAATTGCTAAAGAGGAAATGGATCATCAAGAACTTCCTGTCTTAAATACTGTCTTACAAATGTATCAAAGTCTTCAAGAAGACAATCTAGGAACACAGGCTCTTATACACTATTACGAAGAAAACTCATGAAGTTTTCTTTTTTTGTATCATAATCAAAGAAAGCATTAATAATAAAAAACTGATAAAATGCATCAAATCAAAACTTTCATTTAAAAATATTAAGGATTCTATATAAGTAAACACAGGATTTAAACTTAAAAAGAAACTTGTTTGAACAGCACCGATTTGTTGAATAGCTTTCATATAAGTGATTTGTATAAAAGCAAACCCTAGACCAGAAATAACCAAAAATAAAATCCAGTCCCATATATTTAACGAACTTAACTGATAAAATCTCAATTGTCCCTCTAACAAACAATGTCCAAGTAAAAAAAGAGAGGCAAATAATAATTCAAAAAAAGTAAAACTTATACTATGAGAAATATTCCATTTTTGAATAAGAATATTACCAGAAATATAGAGAATCATACCAAGCAGAAGATAAAAGAATCCAATCTGTATTGAAAAAATCTGAAAATGAATAGACAGTAAAAAAGCAAACAATGATAAAAACATAGCTATCCATTCTTTAAATGTATAATGATTTCTTAAAAAAAGAAATGATAATAAGAAAGTTACTGTTGGAGATAAAGCATTCATAAATGCATTATCTACCCCTTTCACTTGATTCATACCCAAGAAAGTAAAATAGAAGTTTAAATATATAGATAGAAGTGCAATAATGATTAATTTCTTCTTATTTGGACAATGTAAAGGAATATGAGTAAAACAAATATATAAACCTAAAAATAAAAAAGATAATAAGACTCTTAAAAATGCTAAAAATAAAAAAGGAAGCTGATTCAGCAATAATTTCATAACAATAACATTACTTCCCCAAAAAAAGCTTGCTAAAAAAAGTTGAAAATAAATGGACATACTATTCACCATTTCTAGTATGTCCATTTTCATATATTTCAATCATTATTTATATTGATGTGATTTTCCAATAATCTCATGAATATCTTCAATACCCATGTCATCCAAAATATCATTCATTTCCTGAATGATTTTAGGACAAGCATAAGGATCAACAAGGTTTTGACAACCTACAGCCACTGCACTAGCTCCTGCTATCATCATTTCAATAGCATCCTTACCACTGGCAATTCCTCCCATTCCAATAACAGGAATAGACACTGCCTGACTCACTTGATAAACCATACGTAAAGCTACTGGAAAAATAGCTGGTCCACTATATCCACCTGTTTTATTTGCAATAATTGGTCTTCCTGTTTTGATATCAAAACGCATTCCTATCATTGTATTAATCATTGTAATTCCATCTGCTCCAGCTGCTTCAACTGCTTTTGCCATAGCAACTATATCAGTGACATTTGGAGAAAGTTTTACATAAACAGGTTTTTGACTCACTGCTTTTACAGCCTTTGTCACTGCGGCAGCCATGTCCGGATGAGTTCCAAATTGAATTCCTCCCGCATGTACGTTAGGACAAGAAATATTAAGTTCTAATGCCCCTACCATATCATGTTTAGATAGACGTTTAGCAGTTTCAACATAATCATCAATAGCACTACCCCCAATATTAGCAATAACTTTATCATTGTATAATGGACGTAATTTTTCTAATTCTTCATGTATCACTGCATCCACACCTGGATTTTGTAAACCAATAGCATTTAACATTCCACTTGGTCCCTCTGCGATTCTTGGTAAAGGATTTCCATAACGTGGTTCTAAAGTTGTTCCCTTTAACATCATCGAACCTAAACAGTTGATATCATAAAATTTTGTAAACTCATATCCAAAACCAAATGTTCCACTTGCTGGAATAACTGGATTTTTCATATTTAATCCAGGTAATTCAACTCTTAAATTAGCCATTGACAATCACCTCACTTGACATTAACACTGGTCCTTCAACACAAATACGTTTATATGGTTTTGTCTTGACTTTACATGAACATCCCATACAAGCACCAAAACCACATCCCATACGCGCTTCAAATGAAAGATAACCATTTTCAGGATATGTTAAAACCAAAGCATCGAGCATTTTTTCAGGTCCACAAGCATAATATTTATCAAATTCAATATGATTTTCTTTTAAAGCATCAATAACAGTCCCTTTAACGCCAACACTTCCATCCATAGTTGCTATATATGTAGGACAAATGTCCATAAATTCCTTTTGATAGAAAATATCATTTTGACTATTAAATCCAAGTACAGCCTGAACTTCAACACCATGATTTTTTAAAGTTTTTGCTAAATTATACATCGGTGGCACACCTAATCCTCCACCAATCACAACTGCCTTTTGAGCCTGAAAATCTAAAAAGCCATTTCCAAGTCCTGTTAAACAGTCTAAAGTATCACCAATATTTTTCTGTGAAAGAATCTGTGTTCCTTCCCCAACAACTTTAAAAATAATAGTGATATGATTTTCATCATAATCACAAATACTCATGGGTCTTCTTAAATAAGGCTGTAATGAATCATTAATTTTGACATTAATAAATTGTCCTGGTGTTTGAATGAACTTTGCAGCTTCACCTTCTAAAACCATTTCATATACATCTTTGACAAGTTCTTTTTTAGAAACAATTGTCATTATTCCCTGATAGTTTTCCATTTATTTTTCCTCCAAATTTATAAATTCACCATTCAAAATATTAGCAAAAATACGACCATAACATGTTGTTCCTAAAAATGGTGTGTTGGCTGATTTTGATTTCAAGTCCTTTTCTTCAATCGTAAAAGATTGATCAAGGTCAAAAATACATAAATTAGCTAAAGAACCAGTTTGAACTTGACAGTCAAAATGTAAAACTTGAGCTGGTCCAACTGTTAAAGCATCTAGAATTGTTTCTAAAGAAACCAGATTTTTCTTAACTAAATAAGTATATAATAATGGAAATGCATGTTGTAAACCTATAATACCAAACGGTGCATTTTGAATAGATGTATTCTTTTCATCTCTAGCGTGTGGCGCATGATCAGTAGCAATAACTGTGATTGTACGATCATTGAGTCCTTGAATAAGTGCCTGATGATCTTCTTGACTTCTAAGTGGTGGATTCATCTTAAAATTAGGATGACAATCTTGAATATTGTCTTCTGTTAAAATTAAATGATGTGGTGAAGCTTCACCTGATACAGATAAACCTTCTTTTTGAGCTTCATTTAATAAAGCTACAGTTTCTTTTGTAGAAATATGACAAACATGATAACGATTGTGATATTGCCTAACTATCTCTAAATCTCTTGCTACCTGCTTATACTCTGAAGCACTATTAATACCTATTAAATGATGTTCTTTAGCATAACGTCCTTCATGTATACAACCACCATGCAGTTCACTTTCATCTTCACAATGAGCAACAATAATAGAATCTAAATTACTTGCCAACTGCATAGCCAATTCCATCATCTCATCACTTTGAACACCTTTACCATCATCAGAAAAACCTACGACTATATCTTCATCAATAAGACGTGCCATATCTACTAATTTCTGACCTTGAAGATTTTGAGTGATTGCACTATATGTATAGATGTTAACACAACCATCTTGTTCAACCCTATGTTTGAAATCTAAAACTGTTTCAATATCATCCATACATGGATTTGTGTTCGCCATAGCTACAATTGTACCATATCCACCATACAATGCACTTAAACTTCCTGTATGAATTGTTTCTTTATGTTCAAATCCTGGTTCTCTTAAATGTGTATGTATATCTATAAAATTATGTGAAACCAACTTACCTTGTAAATCAATGACAGGCATATCACCGTTTTCGATATTTGAAGATATCTCTTCAATATAACCATCTTTGACTAAAATATCTGTTTTTTGAAAAATACCCTGATTATATAAATAAGCGTTTTTTAATAAGTAATTATTCATTTTCTAATACCTTATGAAGCATTGCCATTCTTACAAAAACACCATTTTGCATTTGTGTAAAAATACGACTCTTCTCACTTTCTACCAATTCGTCTTTAATTTCTACATCACGATTAATAGGAGCAGGATGCATAATAATAGCTGTTTCCTTTAAACGTTGATATCTTTCTAAAGATAATCCATAAATCTGATGATATTTTTCTTTAGAAAAATTTTCATCTCCAACATGACGTTCATGTTGAACTCTTAAAAGCATAACAATGTCCATGTCTTCAATAACATCATCAAAATCAACATAGTTGTAGCCTTCCTGTTTATATTCCAATGGTCCAGAAGTATATACATTCATACCAAGTCTTTGCATAACATGATAATTAGAATGAGCGACACGTGAATGTAAAATATCACCCACAATAACAACATTTAATCCTTCAAAATGTCCAAATTCTTCTTTAATAGTCATTAAATCAAGTAAAGATTGTGAAGGATGATTTCCTTTACCATCACCAGCATTTAAAATAGGAACATTAAGCTTTTCTAGCTGTTTAAAATAATCTTCTTCAGGATGACGAATAACTAAAGCATCACAACCGATACTTTCAAATAATTTACAAGTATCATACAAAGTTTCACCTTTCTTTAAACTTGAATTACTAGCCTCAAAATTTTGAGTACGGCAGCCTAAATTACCAGCAGCCATATCAAAACTATAATGAGTTCTTGTTGATGGCTCAAAAAAAAGATTGGCAACAACTTTCTTTTGGTGATAATCAATCACTTTACCATTTTTAAAAGCAATAGCCTCATCAATAATATTTTGAATCTGTTCTAAAGACAATTCATTTAAATCAACAATTCTTTTCATAGATCCTCCCTTATTTATATTACCCAAATTTTTCATGTAATGCTTTTTCCACAATCGGTGGTACCAAGCCTGTTACACAACGATGGTGTGAAGCAATTTCTTTGACTGATGAAGAAGAAATATAAGAATGATTAGGCCTCGTCATTAAAAAAATCATATCCACACTATCATCTAAATATTGATTTGAAAAGGCCAACTGTAATTCATATTCAAAATCCATCGTTGCACGTAAACCTCGTACCAGTATGGGTGCATTCATTTTTTTAGCATAAGATACTGCTAAATCATCACTAAAATCCACACGAACATTAGCGTAAGTTTTTGTCACCTCTTTTAAAAGCGCCAAACGTTCTTCAAGAGAAAACAATGTTGTTTTTTGCGGATTGACAAATATAGTGACATACAAAACATCATACATCTTACTTGCACGTTCAATAATATCCAAATGACCACATGTAACCGGATCAAATGTTCCAGCATATACTGCATTCATGATTTATTCTCCTTATATATTAATATTTGTAATGATGTAATCCCATAAATTTGTTGTTTCTTTAATATAAATGGTTCTTTAACATCAATGGCTTCTTCTTTTAAATCTTCTATAACAATAATACAATCATCATTCAACATATGATTTTCAACCAGAAAATCTAATATTTTCTGATGAACTTTCATACTATAAGGTGGATCAAGTAAAACCAAATCAAAGCAAATATTCTCCTGAGCAAACTTTAATAAAGCTTTCCAATAATCCATCTTATAAATATGAACAACATCTTCAATCTTTAATGCTTTTACATTGTCTTTCACTGTTAAAAAAGCACGATATTGTTTATCAACACTATACAATTGATCCATACCACGACTAATAGCCTCAATTCCAAGTCCACCACTACCAGCGAACAAATCTAAACATGTACCACCTTGAAAATAAGGACCTATCATATTGAATAAATTTTCTTTGTTTTTATCTGTTGTAGGTCGTGTTAATTTAGAATCAACACTTTTAAGTTGACGACTCTTTAATTTTCCTGCAATGACTCTCATGAATTATACCTCACAACTGAAAACGTTCTATTTGTAAATCATCACTTATATTTTTAAAAACAATACATGTGACTTCTTCTAACAAGTCATTCAATTGATCATAAGCCTGATAATAATTTTGAATAAAAGAATTTTGACTCATCTCATATTGAACTTGCTGTAATTCTTTTTTTAATGACTGTTGCCCAATATCTCCAGGATAGTCTTTTATTTTTAAATAATCTTCCTTCAAACTTTGATACCTCGATAATAATGCAACAGTCTGATCATGATACAAATGACATTGTGCCTGATTATATTTTTCAAATTCTTCTGTTTTAAAAATAGCATCCATTAGTTCATCAATCATTTCATACATATTTTTCACCTACAATAACATATCTAACATCTGTAATAAAGTTCCTACTCTTTCAATACGGTCAGCAAAAGTCATTTTATTTTCTACTTTATATTGTCGTAAAAGTGTTGGAAACTCTTGAGGATAACGTGATAAAATCAAATACCATTTTGGGTGCATTCTTAAATATTGACGCAACTCCTCATTAATCATCGTACCACTGCCTATTTTGAGACTTTGGTTGTTCTTTAACAACAAAAGTGCCAACAAGATCTAAGATTTTTTGCAACCCCTCAAAACTTTTTGAAAGAGCATCTAAATCAACATTTTTTAAAATATCTAACAACCCAGTCAAGTCTGTCCTATTATGTTTATAAGGTTCCCACATTTTGTCATCTTCACCATATAAAACATAAAATTCATAAAGTTGCTGCCAGGTATAACGTCCTTTTACAACTTCTTCGCGAATAGCTGGTATTGTTTTCACAAAAGCTTTAAAATCATCAATTTGCATATTCTCACCATTAATAACATATGCAATTTTATTCCATTTGTTCTTTTAAAAGATCACGGTTATATTTTGCAATGATAGATTGAGCAATTCCTAATCCCATCATAGCTGCCAAAGTTGAAGAACCCCCTGAAGAAATCAATAACAATGGAACTCCTGTCATAGGGATAAAGCCAGAAACTCCTCCAACATTCACTAATAAATGAGTAAAGAAATATAATCCTACTCCATAAAGAATTAATTTACTTTTTGTATCCTTAATTCTTAATGCATAATGAAACATCTTATATATAATAATCACATAAGGAATTAAAAACAGCATGAAACCAACCAAACCTAATTCCTCATAAATAATGGCCACAATAAAGTCATTATGTGATTCAGGTATATAGCCATACTTTTGAGTTGATGATCCAAACCCTTTTCCAAATAAACCACCTGTCGCGAAAGCAATCAATGCATTCGTTAATTGCCAGCCATCACCTTCAATATCTCCCAAAGGATTTAACCAGGTATAAATACGACCTAACTGATATGGTTTTAATATGAAAGTTGCACTTAACAATATAAGAATAAAACCAATAACCAGTAAAATCAAAGCAAGTTTTTTATATTTGGTATAGTATGGACGTGGTGTAATAAAAAACAACATCATACAGATAAACGCCATAATTAAAGAGCTTCCCATATCCTTTTGTAAAAAGACACCAACAAAAAAGGCAATAAAAATAGCTAAAATAGGTCTAAGTATACAATACCATAATTTTCTTTTTTGAAGTTCTTCCTTTTTTTGTCTTGTGATATTTCGAGGAATCTGACAATATTCTTCGATTTCTCCAAAATGGAAAGACAGAAAAAGAATCATAATAACTTTCATAAACTCAGCAGGCTGTATAGTAAATGAGCCAATACGAATCCAGGCATGTGAACCTTTTCCATCTTCAAAAAATAAACAAGCTAACATTAAAACTAAACCAATAGCATAAAAGATCCATGTTGAATTGGCATTCACCCAGCTCTTTTTAAAACAACGTGTTAAAAAAATCATCGCTGCAAAACCACCCAACACAAAAATAGCTTGTTTAATCATATTCATCGAAGCATACATAGGTCCCATCTTCGCTGATTGACCAACTGAAGCACTTCCAATCATCACAATACCATATATGGTTAAAATAACTACACAAAAGTAAACTGTCTTATCAACTCCACGTCTTTTAAAAATTCTTTTCAATAAATTTATCATCGCATGTCAATCCAATCATTGTCTTTAGCTTTTTGAAAAACTTTATATATTGAATAATGTGAAACCTTTTCAAAAGCAGCATCAATTTGTTTTTGTTCACTTTTTGAATCAACAACTTTTATATATCGACGATAACATGTCATAAATTCATCTTTTGAAATACCTTCTTCATAAGCTTTTTCAACAGCATTATATAAAGACATTACATCAATAATATCTTGGGTATCCCAAAATGGACTCAACGGATAATCGTACATTTTCTTCACTTCCTATCTTTTTCATATTATACATGATATGAATTAAAAATAAAACAGGAATTGGGTAGAAACACTAGCAAATTTGTAAATAAAGAATAGTTTAAAGTGAAAGGAGGGATTTCAATGAACTCTTGTTATAATTACGGAGGATGTGGATGCAATAGCTTCATGCCAACATTTGGATTTAATCCATTTGGATGTGGTGGCTGCAACAGTTTTCCAGTCATGACAACAAGTTGTGGTGGATTTAGTTGCAATAATGGCTGCACTTGGTTTGCTATTGTCTTAGTTGTCTTCTTATTGCTTATTATCTGTGGTTGCACAAAAATTTGTTAATCCAAAAAATATGCTAGATTTCTAGCATATTTTTTTCGTTTATGATACAATACATGGCGAGGTGATTAACAACATGATTTTAATGAAAGATATTATTGATGATCATCATCCTTTGATTCGTGAGATTTCTCAACCTGTAGAGATGCCTCTTAGCCAGGAAGACGAACAATTATTATTAGATATGCATGAATTTCTTGTGAATTCACAAGATGAAGAGCTTTCTGAAAAATATCAATTACGTCCTGCTGTTGGAATCGCAGCAGTACAATTAGGTATTTTAAAAAGAATGTGTGCTATTCATGTTTTGACATACGATCAGGATGGAAATATAAAAAAAGCCGATGACTATGCTCTTGTTAATCCTAAAATTGTTTCTTATACAGAAAAACAATCTTATTTAAAAGATGGTGAAGGATGTTTAAGTGTCAATGAGGAAAAAGATGGATATGTTCCTAGACATGCAAAAGTAACTGTCAAAGGATATGATGTTTTAACACATCAAGATGTCACTATTGTTGCAAGAGGATTTTTATCTATTTGTTTACAACATGAACTCGATCATTTTGACGGTGTTCTTTTCTATGATCATTTCAATAAGAACAATCCTAAGGCACCTTTGCCTAATGCTATGATTGTTGAATAAAGAAGCCCTATGAAATTTATTTCATAAGGCCAATGGAGTCAACTTAGTATATTAGACTAGGTGACTCTTTTTTTATTTCTGTAATTCTTGTGGTATGACTATATGTACTCTTTATTATTATGCAAAAAAAAGCGCATAAAGCCCCTGTTGATTTTTTTCGTTTTTTAAAATTTTATCCCATTAAATTTATGATACAATATAATTGTATTCTTAACTACGGGGATATTGTCATAAGCACTGAT
>NZ_NFLD01000052.1:0-10926 GCF_002160725.1 Massilimicrobiota sp. An142
GGTATTTTTCTTACCCTTATTATTTTTGATAACTCTAACGAACATAGAAGCACCTTCTTTCTTAACTACATTATACAACAAAAGTAAAGGAAATAAGATAATAAATAGATAATTATACTAACTACAAGTAAAAAAGACACTCTTTTATTTCCAAAAAAATAAAAAAGAGCCAACTTACTAAGTTGACTCCATTGACCACGTGTTATACGCGTGGTAAAAGAATTAAGCTTAGAGCGTTGAAAGTAAAAAGCCTCCAATGATACAATGAATTTAGCCTGGCAGCTAAGAAACAAAAGAATCAAAGGAGGTTAGTCTATGAAAGACATAAATAGTTTATCACATACATCATATAGATGCAAATATCATATAGTTATCGTACCAAAATATAGAAGGCTCATCATATATAATAAATTAAGAAGAGATATCATAGAGATATTGATACTGTTGATTAACAGATTCAAGGATGTAGAACTTATAGAGGGGCAAGTATGTTCTGACCATATACATATGTTACTTGAAATTCCACCAAAATATTCTATATCGGAATTTATGGGGCAGTTGAAGTCAAAGTCTACACTGATGATATTTGATTTGAATAAGTCAGGTTATTCATTATAAAAACAGTATTTGAATTTTAATAAACATTTTAGCACTTCGGGGTTGACAGTGCTAAAAAACATGGTATACTATAATTAGCACTTGGATATAATGAGTGCTAAAGGAGTGATGAAGATGAATATAGAAAAATGGACAACAGCTATGCAGGAAGCTATGCAAAAAGCCATCCAACAGACTTTAGGAATGTCTTGTCAGGTTATTGATGTTGAAGATTTTTTATTAGCATTATTGGAAGATACAAGTGGTATTTTATATCGTGTGCTATCAAAAGCAAATGTCAATATTCAACAGTTAGAAACATTTTTAAGAAATAAACAACAACAAAAACCAAGAGTCAATGGTGTTGATGAAAGTCAATTAAGAATATCATATGATTTGAATCAATTGTTAATAAAGGCTCAAAAAGTGATGAGTGGTTATAAAGATGAATATACAAGTGTTGAACATTTGATTATGGCAATGTTTGAAGTGCAATCAACATTTATTCAAGATTTGATTCGACAATATCATTTAAATAAAAAAGAATTAGAAAAGATTATTCAGGAAATGCGAGGTGGAAATATGGTTAATAATCCACAACCAGAAAATCAATATGAAGTTTTAACAAAATATGGTAGAGATCTTATTCAAGATGTTAAGGATGGAAAATTAGATCCTGTTATTGGTCGTGATGAAGAAATTAGACGTGTTATTCAAATCTTATCACGTAAAACAAAAAATAATCCTATTTTGATAGGTGAACCAGGTGTTGGAAAGACTGCTATTGTTGAAGGATTGGCATGGCGTATTTTTAAAAATGACGTGCCTGTCAGCTTACAAAATAAGACTCTTTATGAACTTGATTTAGGAGCTTTGGTAGCAGGTGCTAAATATCGTGGTGAATTTGAAGAAAGATTAAAAGCTGTATTAAATGAAATTAAAAAATCTGAAGGAAATATCATTTTATTCATTGATGAGATTCACCAGCTTGTTGGAGCTGGAAAAACAGATGGTGCTATGGATGCAGCTAACTTATTAAAACCAATGTTAGCACGTGGTGAACTTCACTGTATTGGAGCAACAACGCTAGATGAGTATCGTATGTACATTGAAAAAGATGCTGCTTTAGAAAGACGTTTCCAAAAAGTTCAAGTTGATGAACCAGATAGTGACGATACAATTGCGATTTTACGTGGTTTAAAAGATAGCTTTGAATCTCATCATGGTGTTCAGATTACAGATAGTGCCATTGTGGCAGCTGTGAATATGAGTGAACGTTATATTACTGATCGTTTCTTGCCAGATAAGGCTATTGATTTGATTGATGAAGCATGTGCATCTGTACGTATGGAAATTGATTCTTTACCAGAAGAATTAGATGTTATCACAAGAGAAAAGAATCGTTTGGAAATGGAACGTATTTCTATTGAAAAAGAAGATAAAAATGCAGATAATGAAAAACGTCTAGATGAAATTAAGAGTCGTATTGCTTCGTTAGATGAACAAGTAACAGGTTTAACAGATAAATGGAAAGAAGAAAAGAAAGCTTTAGATCATATTAAAGAATTAAAAGATCAAAAAGTGAGATATGAAGCCCTTAAAGATAAATATGAAACTGAAGGTAATTTAGAAGAAGCTTCAAAAATCAAGTATGAAACATTACCTCGTATTAATAAAGAAATTGCTGATTATCAATCACAAGAGTCTGATGATGCTTTATTACAGGAAAAAGTAACAGTTGATACAGTCAGTGAAGTTATTGCTAGATGGACAGGTATTCCTATTCATAAATTGATGGAATCTGAAAGAGAAAAATTATTACATCTTGATGATATTTTAAGAAAAAGAGTTATTGGACAGGATGAAGCGATTGAAAAGATCTGTGATGCTATTTTAAGATCACGTGCTGGAATCAATGATGAAAACCGTCCAATTGGTTCATTTATGTTCCTTGGGCCAACTGGAGTAGGAAAAACAGAAGTTGCAAAGAGTTTAGCAGAACAATTATTCGATAGTGAAAAGAATATTGTCCGTATTGACATGAGTGAATATATGGAAAAATTCAGTGTTTCTCGTTTATTAGGAGCTCCTCCAGGTTATGTTGGATATGAAGAAGGTGGCCAATTAACGGAAGCTGTTAGACGTGCGCCTTATAGCATTGTTTTATTGGATGAAATTGAAAAAGCCCATCCTGAAGTCTTTAATGTTTTGCTTCAAGTCTTAGATGATGGTCGTATTACTGATTCTAAAGGCAATGTTGTTAGCTTCAAAAATACAATCATTATTATGACATCTAATATTGGCTCACAATATTTATTACAAGGTAATAATGAAGAAACAAGACATGAAGTTGAAATGGAATTAAAAGCTCATTTTAAACCAGAATTCTTGAATCGTATTGATGAAATTGTCATGTTCAATTCATTAGATAATCAAGTTGTTTATAAGATTATTGATAAATTTATTGCTCAGCTTTCTAAACGTCTAGAACAACAAAATATATCAGTTCAAGTGAGTGATGGGGCTAAAGAAGAAATCGCAAGAGAAGGTTTTGATCCTACTTTTGGAGCGAGACCACTTAAACGTTTCATTCAGGGACATATTGAAACTTTAGTTGCCAAAGAAATGATTAAAGGTTCTATTCAAAAAGATGATAACATTACGATTGATTATCAAAATCAACAATTTATGATTAGAAAGTCATAAGAGTGAGAAGGTTAGTAGAGGATTGACTTTACTAATCTTTTTTTCTTTTTATATTCAACAAAATGTGATAGAATAGCCAAAGGAGGAAGTTATGCAAAGATATTTTATAGATGCTCAAAATATAGAGGGATCATTCATACATATTGACCCTTATAATCATAAACATATGCAACGTGTCATGCGATATCATCAAGGTGATCAAGTGATTTGTATTTTACCAGATCATCATGTTTATATATATGAAATTATAGATATTGAAAAAGGAATACTTCAACAAAAAGAAGAGCTCATAGAAAATAATGAACTGGATGTTGAAGTGACTTTAATCTATGGCTTGCCTAAAAATGATAAATTTGAATGGGTTCTTCAAAAAGCTACGGAATTAGGCGTTCATAGAATTGTTCCTTTTCTATCACAAAGAAGTATTATTAAAACGGATGAAAAATCCTTTGAAAAGAAAAGAGAACGTTATACTCGTATTTTAAAAGAGGCAAGTGAACAATCTTGTCGTCAGACAATACCTGAGTTGACTTCACTTATAAAAATATCACAGTTAGAGAAATATTTAGGCGATGTCAATTTAGTTGCCTATGAAGAAGAAAGCAGAAATGGTGAAAAATCACTTTTAGCAAAAACGCTTCAAAAAGATTATCACACTATAACAATTATTGTAGGACCTGAAGGTGGTTTTGATGAAAGTGAAATTCAAAAGATGAAAGAGCTTGGTGTTCAGGCCTGCTCGTTAGGAAAAAGAATTTTACGTAGCGAAACAGCCCCGTTATATATGTTAAGTGTTATTGGATTTAGTAGGGAGTTGATGTCATCATGGGATTTATAGAAAGTTTAAATAAAATAGGGGTGGAAATTCCTCTTGCTAAAACACAATTATATCAAGAAATAGAAAGTCATCGTTCTTTTTTTGAAAAGATGGGCTTATCTTCAAAGATCAAGACTGATTTTGATTTGTTTTCATATGAAATTATATATCGAGGTTTATTAACGCAAAATCAGATTGAAAATATTTATGAGGGATTTTTAAATCAACATTATGATTTATTGGATTATTTAAATTATGATGAAAAACAAAAGATGTTTAATAATGATATTGCTGGAGTTTTAGAAACGGCTCCTCATTTCCAGGATTTACAGAGTCAAGTCATGATTTATATTCCTTATTTAGAACCATTTGTCAATCAGCGTTATACTCATGATTATCAAATGTTGCTATTAAAACAACATCGTGAATATATACAAAATTTTAAAGTGAATCTTCATACACCAATTGATATGTATGGTTATTCTATCTTTCGTACAGGTTTTTCTTCTTTAGAGAATGTATATGAAGATCAAAGACATATTTGCTTTTATTTTGATCCGCTTAAAACCATTTATATCTTTAAAAAAGATAATCATGAATTTTTGAATAAAGTTATCATTCAAGACGATAAAGCTCAATGTGAAGTTCGTATTGAAGATATTCAAAAGATTGCATATGATATTGAAAATTATTTGTATCTGGATTGTTTAGAAACATTGAAAGATTTGGAATATATTTCTTTAAAGAATTATAAAAAAATTATAAAAAAATATAAATAGAAAGGATTTTTATGAAAAAAGTTGCTTTTTTAACATTGGGTTGTAAAGTGAATACTTATGAATCAGAAGCGATGCTGAAGCTTTTTTGTGATGCAGGATATGAAAGTGTAGATTTTAAAGAACAGGCAGATGTTTATGTCATTAATACATGTACTGTTACAAACACTGGAGATTCTAAATCTCGTCAGATGATTCGTAAAGCTATTCGTCAAAATCCTCAAGCTACAGTATGTGTAGTGGGATGTTATAGTCAGGTTGCAAGCCAAGAAGTTGCAAAAATTGAAGGTGTTGGTGTTGTTTTAGGAACTCAGTTTAGAAATCGAATTGTGGAATTTGTTGAAGAATACCAAAAAACACATCAGACTGTTATTCATGTTGCTGATGTTATGAAATTATCTCATTTTGAAGATCTGGATATTGATGAATTTACGAAAAACACAAGAGCCTTTTTAAAAATTCAGGATGGATGTAATAATTTTTGTACATATTGCATTATCCCATACGCGAGAGGGCGTATTCGTTCGAGAGATAAGGAGAGTGTTTTCAAACAGGCTCAAAAATTAGTTGATCATGGTTTTGTAGAAATTGTTCTGACAGGAATTCATACTGCTGGATATGGACAAGATTTTGATAATTACAGCTTTTATGACTTATTGGTAGATTTAACGACAAAAGTGAAAGGTTTAAAGCGATTAAGAATTTCTTCAATTGAAATGAGTCAAATCACTCATGAAATCATAGATCTGATTGCTACATCACCTATTATCGTTGATCATCTTCATATTCCTATTCAGTCTGGATGCGATAAAATCTTGAAAAAAATGAATCGTCATTATACGACTGATGAATTTGCATCAAAGATGAAAGAATTAAAAGAAAAATTACCAACCTTGTCTATAACAACTGATGTTATTGTTGGTTTTCCTGGTGAAACTGATGAAGATTTTGAATCCACATATCAGTGGATTAAAGACATGCATTTTAACCAATTACATGTTTTCCCATATTCACCTCGTCAAGGGACACCGGCTGCCAAAATGAAAGATCAGGTAGATGGAAATGTTAAACATCAAAGAGTGAAAGCGTTGATGGATTTATCGCATCAGCTCCTTCATGAGTTTGCAATCCAACAGATTGGACAGACTTTGAATGTTTTAATTGAAGAAGCTGATGGGGATTATATGATTGGTCATGCTTCTAATTATTTGAAAGTTAAAACGAAGTTACCATTGGATTCAGTAGGACATATCTATCCTGTTTTTATTGAGGAATGTCAAGATACAGAATTGATAGGAAGTGTTGTGAGTGAAGAAAATTAATGAATTATTTGATGTTGAAGAAGATTTTAAGATTCGTTCCATTCATAGTGATTCACGCTATGTAGGAAGAGATTCTATTTTCTTTTGTATTGATGGTTTAAGTGTAGATGGACATAAATATATTGAAGATGCTATATTTCAAGGGGCGAAATGCATTGTTTACTCTAAACCTCTAACATTTAAGCATAAGGATATTTTATATATCAAGGTTGATAATGTTTTAGATGAATTGAACAGAGTTGCTGATTTATTTTATGATCATCCTAGTTATAAAATGACGGTGATTGGTATAACTGGTTCAAGTGGAAAAACAATTGTTGCCTTGATGATTAAAAATGCTTTATCACAATTTTTAAAAATGGGATATATTGGGACAAATAATATTGAATATGCAGGTATTATTGAACAATGCCCATATACAACACCAGAAACTATTTTTTTACAAAGACATTTAAATGATATGGTGAAAAAAGATGTCAAAGGTGTAACATTAGAAGTATCAAGTCATGGTTTGGCTTTGAAAAGAGTTGATAGTGTTCATTTTGATATTGCTGTTTTTACAAATGTTTATGAAGAACATTTGGATTTTCATGGGACGATGGAAAATCTGATGGCTTCTAAAGCTAAGCTTTTTTCCTTGTTAGATGAAAAAGGTTATGCTATTTTAAATACAGATGAAGTTCGCTTTTACACTCTTGTCAAAGACTCTATCAAAAGTCATGTTCTGACTTATGGTATTGAACATAGAGCAGACGTCATGGCTAGAAATATAGAGTTATTTATTGATCATAGTGAATTTGATTTACAGGTTCATGATGAATTACATCATGTCTCAGTTCCTGTTTTAGCTCGTTTTAATATATCGAATATTCTGGCTGTTGTAACATCTTTATTAGCGCTAGAAATGCCGATTATGCAAATTATTGATATGATTGAACATATTCAAGGTGTTGATGGACGTATGGAATTATTAAGTCATCCATATCCTTTCCATGTTATTGTGGACTATTGTCAACATGCGAAAAGTTATGAAAAAGTATTTCAGTTTGCTCAACAAGTGAAGAAAAACGGAAGAATTATTGCTGTTTTTGGAGCACCAGGAAAGAAGAATTATAATAAAAGGCAAAAAATAGGGAAATTAGCGAATCAATACTGTGATCAGGTTATTTTGACGGCTGAAGATAATCGAGATGAAGATATTCAGGATATCTGCTTAGATATTCAAAAATATATTGAAAAACCTGTAAGTGTTATTATTGAAGATCGTCGCATTGCTATTGAACAGGCAATTGAAATTGCAAATCGTGATGATATTATTTTGATTCTAGGGAAAGGACATGAACAATTTATGGCTTCTGCAATTGGAAATGATCCTTATCCTGGAGATAAATATGTTGCTTTAGAGGCAATTCATAAAATCTTTAAAGGAGAAGAAGATGATGGAAAAGAAATGGAACAAATTTATTGATCACACATTATTAAAAGCGAATGCAACAAAAGATGAAATTACGCATTTGTGTGATGAAGCAAAGCAATATGATTTTGCTTCAGTATGTGTTAATCCAGTATGGGTATCTTATTGTGCAAAATACTTAGCAGATTGCGATGTGAAAATCTGTACAGTTATTGGATTTCCACTAGGAGCTAATACTTCAGAAGTGAAAGCATTTGAAGCAAAAAATGCTATTGAAAATGGTAGTGATGAAATTGATATGGTTATTAATATTGGGGCGTTAAAAGCTGGTGATATTGAAACTGTATATAAAGATATTCAGGCTGTTGTTGATGCCAGTCAGGGACGTTGTGTAAAAGTGATTATTGAAACTTGTTTATTAACTGATGAAGAAAAAGTTTTAGCTTGTCAACAGGCTATGAAAGCAAAAGCAACTTTTGTCAAAACATCAACAGGATTCTCAACTGGAGGAGCCACTGTTCATGATGTTGCATTGATGAAACAGACAGTTGGTGAACAATGTGAAGTCAAAGCAAGTGGTGGAGTGAAAACTTATCAGGATATGCAAGATATGATTGATGCTGGAGCAACACGTATTGGAACTTCATCAGGAGTTTCGTTGATGAAACAGTAATAAATGAAAAAAATGAAAATATCAAGTGGGAATTATATAAAAAAACTTGATTTTCTGTTATTATCAATGTATAATAACGCATGTATTTGGTATTAGTAAAGGGGGGAAGTTCAATATGGCAAAAACTGTAGTAAGAGAAAATGAATCATTAGATGATGCATTACGTCGTTTCAAAAGACAAGTTTCTAGAACAGGTACCCTTGCAGAAGCTCGTAAAAGAGAATTTTATGTTAAGCCTGGTTTAAAACGTAAAATGAAATCAGAAGCTGCTAGAAAAAATAAAGGTAAACAAAGATAAGAAGAACTTTTGGTTCTTCTTTTTTGTTTTGTATCATATATTCCACTGAGGTGGTATCATGCTGATGATTGATAAGGAACGTATTTGTATTTATGATTATTATGAAGTTCTGATGATGGATACACATTTTTTTAAAATTCAGATGCCCGATTACAATTTGATTATTAGAGGAGAAAATCTACAGATTGAATATTATGATCAAAAGGAAATTCGACTTCATGGTCATGTGAAAGTGATTGAATATGATGAAAATAGGGTATGATAAATATAGTGTAGATGAGTCATTAATTTATTCATTATTGATTTATGCTAGAGATAGAAAATTAAAATTAATACATTTACAAAAAAAGGACTCTCAATTTCTATTTTATCTTCCTGTTTATCAAAGATATATTTTAAAAAGATGGGATTATCCATATCAGTATATTGCGACCATTGGCTTATTGAAATATATCTTTTTCTTATCACGACAGCATTTAAATTTTATTGGAGTGCTTTTTTTCTTCATCAGTATTTTTGTTTCATCTTATCTTATTTTTGATATTCAAATTGAAGGAACATTACCTGAGGTCAATAAGAGCATGATGAAAACTTTACAAAAAGAAAATATAGATTTGTTAAAACCGCTTCAAAGCTATGAGAAATTAAATGATTTATTGCTGCAATTTAAAGATATATATAAAGAGAAAGTTGAATATATGAATATCTATCAGACAGGCAGTGTTTTTCATATTGAATATACGAAACGTCGACAAGAAACAGTCAAAAAAGATGATTATCGTAATTTATATGCCAAAGAAGATGGCATGATTCAATCGTTAGATGTTAAAAGTGGTCATATTCTTGTCAAGAAAAATGATTACGTTAAAAAAGGTGATTTGCTTGTTGAAAACACAATCATTTCAACCCAAAATAAAACAAAGATTATTCCGGTAGAAGGGCATGTTTATGCTTATACTTTTCATCAGTATGAAGCGAGTCTGCCTAATAAAAAACAAGATTACGGAGAAGCCTTTTATCAGCTTTTATTAAATATTCGTGCTCAGATACCAACAGAAGCTGTTATTGATAAAGAAAATGTTTTACAAATGACAAGTACACGTAGTAAAATAACGTTAAAGATGCATTATACTCTTATTGAAGATATTGCAGTCAAAGGAGAAGACAATGAAGAAAATCTTAAAGCTAGAAACATGCACAATGGATGAAATATCAAGACTTTTAGGACAGCAGGAAGAAAATATACATTTATTAGAAGAAGCTATGCAATGTGAAATGATTGTTCGTGGTGATGAGATTGTTTTAAATGATACAGAAATCAAAAATCAGGAAGTTGAAGATATGATTCGTACTTTACTGACTTTAGTTAAGCAAGGAAAAACAATCAGTCAACGTGATATTATCTATTCTTTGAATTTAGCTAAAAATCATCAGTTGAATATGATTGATGAACTTTATCAGACAAAAATAGCAAGGACAACAAATGGAAAATTGATTTATCCAAAAACTTTAGGGCAGAAAGAATATTATAATGCTTTAAAGCGTAATGATGTTGTTTTTGCGATTGGTCCAGCAGGGACAGGAAAAACATATATGGCAGTTGTTTTTGCTGTTCAGGCATTAAAGAATAACGAAGTTCAAAAAATTGTTCTGACAAGACCGGCAGTGGAGGCGGGTGAGAGTCTGGGATTTTTACCAGGGGATTTAAAAGAAAAGGTGGATCCATATTTAAGACCTCTTTACGATGCTTTATATGATATGTTAGGTCGTGAAAAGACAGAACGCTTTATTGAAAAAGGCATTATTGAGATTGCACCACTTGCTTATATGCGTGGACGTACTTTGGAAGATGCCTATGTGATTTTGGATGAAGCACAAAATACGACTGATGCACAGATGAAAATGTTTTTAACTAGACTTGGTTTTCGTTCTAAGATGATCATTACAGGTGATATTACGCAAATAGACTTACCAAAAGGTGTAGGTAGTGGATTGAAAAAAGCTTTGCATATTTTAAAAGATGTCAAAGGTATTCGTTTTGTCTATTTGACAGCCTTAGATGTTGTTAGACATCCTGTTGTGCAGAGAATTATAGAACGTTATGAAGAAGATGAAAAAAGCGAAAATATCAATTAAATACTGATGAAAATCAGTAGTTATCCTATAATAAAAAGTGGTTCACACATTGTACCACTTTTTATTGCTGTGTGCCGGGCATGGCACGGATTCAGTCGGAGATAGACCGACCACAGGTAGTTACCGCCAAGTGTAGTGAACCACAAGTCGTTAACAGTGATGTTAAGGATGGAGGAAGTGGTGTAGC
>NZ_NFLD01000053.1:0-10744 GCF_002160725.1 Massilimicrobiota sp. An142
TGTTGCAGTTTTTCAAATTCATCTTGATTTTCTTGGGAATATTTTCCGCTAATTGAAAATTGTGCATAAGTGTTTGCATCATGCAATGAATAATGTAATGCAGATGTTTTTAAATAAATCGTGTCTTCATAATAAATATGAGGATATTGAAATATATCACAATCACGAAATAAAATAAGCAAATCTTTTTCATTATATTGACTTCTTTGAAACTTAGCTTCATCTAATCCCCTGGCATATCCTTTTATTTGAGTGGAATGAAAAAAAGAATCATCATCTTTATTCTCAACGTATAAATCTAATCTCCAAGAGCAAAACCAAAGAAACAGGAGACTTAATATTGACGATAGACCTAATAGAGAAATGATGATTTTTTTTAACATAAATACTCCTTTAATAATCTATAAGATTTTTTGATGTATTTTAGTTGTTTTAATATAAAAAAGCATGATGAATTTTGATAGTATTTTCCCGTTTCATAACACATTAATTCTTCATTGAGCATTGCGTGATTAAATGACATATATCCATCTTTCCTTTCTAAATATATTGCTTTCAAATATATCACTCCAGCGGTATACCACTATTACTAGTATTTTATCATGTTTATACATTTAAGACAAAATTTAAGAATAATAATTAAATTAGATTCTGTATTTACTGAGCAAAAGTTTTTTTATATAATTATGATGTTGAAAAGATAGGGATAGAAATGGATAACAAATCAAAAATTAAATATCTAAAATTTGGAGTGGTTATAGGCTATGTTTGTGTAACAATATTTGTTATATATTTTTTATATAGTTTTATTGCTGGACGTGTCACTGCTCCTTTAGGCAGCGATGAGTGGTATGTTCAATTTGAAAAATCAAGCCAATTAAAGTCAAATCTTCCTATTGCTTTTATATTCATGGTTATTGGTTCAGCTTTAATATATTTTTGTCAAAGACCATATCAAAGATTAAAAAGTGGTATTCAAGGAGAGGCAAGAACACAGAATGTATTAGAAAACCTACCTTCAAACTATACTATTCTATCTAATATTCCTATTGAATATGAAGGTCAGAGAAGTGAGATAGACAATCTTATTTTAAGCAACAAAGGGATTGTTATTGTTGAAACGAAGAATTATAAAGGCAATATTCAAGGTAATGAAGATGATAGGGAATGGAAAATCACTAAAACATCAGGAAAAGGAAACCATTATCAAGATTCTATAAAAAACCCTATCAAACAGGTAAAAAGACAAACATATATACTGTCACAGATTTTAAAACAAAATCAGATTCATTGTTGGATTGATGGATATGTATTCATACATCAAGCACATGTTTTGTAAATTCTGATGTTGTTTTTACTCATTCTGGTAATTTGATTCAGACAATTCTATCTTCAGGAAAAGAAAATACTTTAAGTGAAGAGGATATGGAAAGAATTAAGAAAGTATTAGGCCAATAAAAAATACCAACCGAAGAAGGGTTGGTGTTTTAATTATAATATGAATCCAAAAAAATCTGTAAATGAAGTAAATATTTTAAAAATTTCTCGTTTTCCATACTATTCAATCAGAAGTTTTATTAAAAGTTCGATTTGTCTCATTTTTTAGGGATTTTTTTATGACGGTGAAAGTTATAACAATAACAACTATTTCATTATTTCTTTTCCCAAATCATAGTTTCTTTATCTTCTGATTCAAAACCACAAGTTTCCCAGAATTCATATGCATCTTTGTCTGAAGGATTTAAGTTAATTGAATTAAAATATTTGTTAATCAAATTGATTCCGTTTTGCTGAATATCTGAGATGATGGATTGTCCAATTCTTTGTCTTTGCTTAGACTTAACAACTTCAAATTCATAAATTGTAAGTGATTCTCCTTCTAATGCTAAAGAAATGAAAGCTATTGGAATATTGGGTTCAGATTCCCTATAATAATAAAGTGTATACGTATCGATTCCATACAAACATCCATATGGAAATTGACTAATCTCGCCACGTTTTTTATATTCTTTTAGAAGTTTATCGTCACATTGTTTATATTTGATATCCGTCTTCATACTTACTCCTCCTCTTTGTTATATAAATACAGTATTTTGAGATGGCTCCCATAGGTTATTTGGGTTATTATTCCCGAATAGGTAAAGCCTTTATATTGTTTTCTGATTTTATTATTACTATCATTCTTGAACATTGTCAACAATCTATCCCAATATCCTATACCAGCTATTATAGTAAAAATAAGAAAAAACAAACATCATCAATCTATGTCGAAATATCCAAAACAAATTTATGCATTTCACAAATTTTGCATTGAGAAAAGTTTGCGTTTATGGTATAATACATGTGTAATAAAAAATTATACATATCATATGAAATAGTCTTTTTTTACACTGCTATATGATTATTCTCATGTAAAAACACCGGAAGTCGAAGACATCTGCACCACCTCAATTGCATAAAGTGCAGTTAATTGCAAATAATCATTATAAGTAGTTAAAGAATATAATATCGATTTTGTATGATAAAAGTGTAGAAAACATAATACTGAAATAAAATGATATAGATATAAAATATATATTTGGGGTAAGGATATGTGAAAAGAGAAGATATCAGCAATCTTCATGGTAAGGAATATGATAAAGCTGTAAAAAGATTAAAAAGAAAGACGACTGTTAAGAAGATATTATCTGATATTGTAGGAGTTGTCTTATTTTTTGGAATTATTTTTGGTGGATATAAATTATGGTCTGATTATAAATCAGGAAATGCTTATAATGATGATTCATACAAAATAGAAACAAAAAGAGATAGTAGTTATAATGGTATATATAGTTTAACAAAACTAGATGAAAATGGTAATAACACTTGGGATGGACTTATGCTTTATGTTGAAAACGATAAAGTTGTAAGTTGTGCTAATTATGACTTTTATACTTTTGATGATTTAAGTGAAATGAACGGTGGAAAGAAAGTTGATGAGTCATATTTTGAAATGGGCGATCAAGATATATCTGAATTTGGTGATAAAGTTAATTCGATTAAAATTCCTAAATCTAAAAATTTTAGTTACATAAAGAATGGTTTTTCAGTATCTGGTGGAATTACTTATTTGGGTAATGGCGGAATTCCTGTTGTAAAAGGAGCTTTTCTATGTACAGATAAAATCGATTTTGATAAAGTTACAGATACAAGTACAGATTACGATTATATGAAATCATGTGATATTGTTTCTGGATATGATGAAGATAGTCAGGAAGTATGGTTAAGCAAATTATTGTCTAATGAGAAATCAATTTATCATGATGGTTATAAGTTAATTCATTATAGCGGATATGATGATTTAAATAAGAATTGTAAATTAGACAACGGAAGTTGTATTGAAGGATTAAATAAAGATTTAGGTACTAATTTATCTGAGTGGTAGGAGGTATAGAATGAAAAAAATATTTTATATAGCAGGATTAATAATGTGCATTGCTTTAGTAGGTTGTTCTAATAATTCGTCAGAAAATATAGATAATGAAACACAAAATAATACTGAAAGTGTAACATATGTTATGACAGAAGAGTCTGAAGATATTGATAGTGAAACAAATGAGTGGTTTGATATAACAAATAAATATCAATTAAGTATTATTTTTATTAATGATAGTGTACATGAAGTACAGATGAAATCAGAATATGATTATTCTAAAGCCTCAACGACTTATGTAAATGAATTGTATGAGGATAATAAAGCTACACTAGTAGATGAATATAATAAAAATTCAGGAGTTGAAATGAGTATTTCTAAAAATGATAAAAATATTATATTAGAATCAGCATACGAATTACAAGAAATTGATAATGCTACAATAAAAGATTATATTCATATTAATTGTGGATTAGACCCAGAAAAATATAATGATGACGGAACATATCCATTAAGCGATTTAGAAAAAGCTTTAGAGGAAAAAGGGTTTACTAAAGAATCTTAATACTTTGCAATAAAAGCCTAGATGAGAGTTGATAATTTTCAACTCTTTTTATTTTTGGAATTTTTTGTAATGAGTAAAATATCTTTATTTGAGGTATGGATACGATTAGAGAGTCTACACTTACAAATGCTTTATAAGCATGGCTCAATATGATTGATAAGTATTAGACATATGGTTGTTTGTTAGATAAGATGTAGTTAGAAAGGAAGTGGAAGGATATGAAAAAAATTAAATGCCTTTTATTCGTATTTTGTGTATGTCTATTAAGTGCATGTCAAAGCAATGACAATGTATCAAAGGTTAATGAACAACAGAGTGTTTCTGTACCTAACGAAACGATAAGTTCAGATGGAAAAATATTGATTGCTTATTTTACATGGGCAGATAATACACATGTGGATGATCCATCAAGTGTAGATGTTGATGCTTCGACATCAGCCAGTGTTTTAGCACCAGGTAATACAGAAAAAGTCGCACATTTTATTCAGGAGCAAGTTGGTGGAGATATGTTTTCTATTATTGTAGATGAACCTTATTCCAGTGACTATGATGAATGTTTAGATCGTGCTTCAGACGAACTTGCACAACAGACAAGACCTACAATTGTAGATACAGTCAAAAATATGGATGAATATGATGTTATATTTTTAGGTTATCCGAACTGGTGGTCTTCATGTCCAATGGCCATTTTCTCATTTATCGAAAGTTATGATTTATCCAACAAAACTATTATTCCATTTTGTGCACATGGGACAGGTGGACTGGGAAGAAGTATTGAAGACTTACAGGATGCTTTACCTCATAGTACACTGCTAGATGCATTTGGTGTTTATCGCCCTGATACAGATAGCTGTCAAGATGATGTCAATCAATGGTTATCAGATATAGGAATGGTTGATTAGATGAAAAAGAATAAAATCATTTTAGATATCATCATGACAATATTATTAATTGTTGTGATGGGGTATCATCTATGGTCAAATTTTGTACATGAGTGGCTTGGAGTCATCCTATGTCTGTTATTTATATGGCATCATATTTGGAATAGAAAATGGTATACAACATTGTTTAAAGGAAAATATACACCAGTAAGAATCTTTCAAATCGTCATCAATACATGTTTATTCATTGCTATGATATGGACTGCTGTAAGTGGCTTTATGATTTCAAGAGATGTCCTAAGCTTTATAGATCTAGGAGGAACATCTTTAGGAAGAACAGTGCATCTGGTTTCTTCATCATGGCTATATATTGTGATGTCTATTCACATTGGATTTCATTTCAATACGATGATGGCAAAATTGAAAAGAAGTTCGTTATATATAAGACATCATCAAATATTCCATATAGTTATGATAGCCGTTCTCGTTTGTGGTTTGTTTGTCTTTTATCAAAGAAGAATGTGGCAAGATATGTTCTTTATGACTGAATTTAAGTTCTTTGATTTTTCAGAATTGAAACTTCGTTTTTACTTGGATTATTTATTGATTATGGTGACATTTTCATTGATAGGAAACCAATTATTAAAACGAATAGCAGTTAAGTAAAATATGTAGAAATACTTATTGATAAGGTGGTGAAACAATGAATATCAATGAAATCAGTTTAGCATATAATGTTCCTATTGACTGTATTCAGGATTTTGAAAATCAAGGTTTTTTTGATGAAGTCAAACAAATAAATGGAAAAAAGATATATGAAGAAAAAGACATACAAAAGCTTAGTTTTCTTATGACTTTAAAAAATGAGGAATGAGTATACAGGATATGAAAAAGTATATTCAATATATAAGTGAAGGTGATAGTACCCTATCACAAAGAATAGATATGCTGACAAGATATCGACAGACTTTATTGGAAAAAGCGCATACTTGTTATAAATCTATTGATATATTGGATTATTTTATTTATCTAATGAAAACTAAACAATAAATATATCATATTGAAATTTATGTTGGATTTAAAGTTCTTATTAACAAATGAATGATATCATTCTGTTTTTAATTAAGATGATTCAAAGTTGAAATAAGGGAGGGTTAGTATGAAAAATATTATCAAAATAGTATTATCCTTAGTGATGTGTTTTTTTCTATGGGGTTGTCAAAATCAGACAGAACCAAATCGTACAAGTACGATACAAACTCAGGATCATCAGGAAACTGTTGAACAAGATGTGACATCAAAAGAGTCTAAAAAAATCAGTGTCACTTCGAATAGACAAATCACTATTTTTGAATTAAACGATAGCCAAGCAGCAAACTCATTATATGAACAATTACCACTGACTATTGAAGTAGAAAATTATAGTGATAATGAAAAAATATTTTATCCACCTGTTGATTTAACAATGACAGATGCAGTGAGTGCTAATGCTGTAACAGGAACATTAGCCTATTATGAACCATGGACAAATGTAGTCATGTTTTATGAAGATTTTGGCAGTGCCAGTGGTCTTTATGAACTAGGACAAGCCATTTCAGGAAGTGAATATATTGAAGATATGTCAGGGACAATAGAAATTGAAGCATATCTTGAATAAATATATCATGAAATGATTTTGAATGAAAATAATAGAATAATATCGAATGAAAAGTAAAAAGAAGCTGATAATTATGATGATTCAGATTGGTGAAAAAACTTTAAAGGCATCATTGGTTGATAATTCTTCTACAAAAGCATTAAAAGAAAAGCTTCAAAATGGCTCAATCACAATTGAAATGGAAGATTATGCAAGCATGGAAAAAGTAGGTGATTTGGGATTCCATTTACCAACCAATGATCAAAGCATAACAACTGAAGCTTGTGATTTGATTTTGTATTTAGGACATATGTTTGTCATTTATTATCGACCTAATACATGGAATTTTACTCAATTGGGTCAAATACAGGGAATTTCTAAAAGTGAATTGATGGGAATTCTTGGTCAAGGAAATGTCACTGTGACATTATCACTTGATGAAGAGAATTGATAGAAGGGATTAAATGATTTTTTAATCCTTTTCGTCTATATTTATATTTCATGAAAGATGTCATAGATTGATAGTAAAGAATAGAATAACAGTGCAACAGGATTTTAGAAAGAATTTAAGTAGACATTTTATAAAAAATGTCAATATATAGACTTTATAAAATCTTTGTAAATTGTTTTTTTATGTAAGAAAGAATAATATAATAGATGTCGAGATAGCCATGATATATATGAATATATCTATTTAATAGTTGTCTTATATAAATGAAGAATGAAAATATTTTGATGACTGGACGGTAGTTATGAATGGATGATTATACATGGAAAGATAAAAACATTGATTTGAAGGAGGTCAAATATATGAAATATACAATGTTGGGAAATAGTGATTTAAAAGTATCAAAAGTATGTTTGGGATGTATGGGATTTGGTGATGCAACAAAGGGAATGCATTCTTGGACTTTGCCAGAAGATAAATCTAGAGAAATTATAAAGTATGCGCTAGATAATGGTATTAACTTTTTTGATACAGCGATGGCTTATCAGGGAGGAACAAGTGAAGAATTTTTAGGTAGAGCAATCAAAGATTTTGCAAGAAGAGAAGATGTTGTGATTGCGACTAAATTTTCAGCAAGAACACCTGAAGAAATTGCAAATGGTATTTCTGGAAAGCAACATGTCAGAAATTGTTTAGAAGCCAGTTTAAAACGTTTGAATATGGATTATGTTGATTTATATATTTGTCATTCTTGGGATGATCATACACCTATTGAAGATATATTAGAAGGATTACATGAATTGATTCAAGAAGGAAAAGTAAGATATATCGGTATTTCAAACTGCTTTGCTTATCAGCTTGCGAAAGCTAATGCCATTGCTCGTGCGAAAGGTTATGAAGAATTTATTTCCATTCAAGGACATTATAATTTGATCTTTAGAGAAGAAGAACGTGAAATGGCTAAACTTTGTAAAGAAGATAACATTGCTATGACACCATATAGTGCTTTGGCATCAGGAAGATTAGCTAAACATCCAGGAGAACAATCAAAAAGAATGCAGGAAGATAGCTATGCCAAAGGCAAATATGATGCTACAGAAAAACAAGATAGAATCATTATTGATAGAGTTATGGAATTAGCTGAAAAACACAATGTGTCAATGACTGAAATTTCATTATCATGGTTAATGTCAAAAGTGGCTTCACCTATTGTTGGCGCAACAAAACTTCATCATATTGATGGAGCTGTGAAAGCAACTGAATTAGAACTAACAGATGAAGAAAAAGCCTATTTGGAAGAACCATATCAACCTCATCGTTTAGTAGGAATGATGGCTCAAAAATAATAGATTTAAGGTGACTATAAACAAGAAGTATAAGCTTCTTGTTTATTGTTTTTATAGAAGGGATATCAACATGGAACTAAGAGTATTAAAATATTTTTTAATGGTTGCCAGGGAAGAAAATATAACAAAGGCTGCAGAATTGCTTCATATTACACAGCCCACTTTATCAAGACAATTAATTCAATTAGAAGATGAATTAGGCATTCAGTTATTTGAAAGAAAACAACATAGCATTGAACTCACAAGTGAAGGCATGCTTTTTAGACAAAGAGCACAAGAGATGATACAAATTGAAGAAAAAATAAAAGAAGATTTTAATCATGATGCCCAGCATATCACAGGTTTAATAACGATTGGCTGTGGAGAAGCTTTAGGAGTGAAATATTTATCTCAAATAGTAAGTCGTTTTTCAAAAGATAATCCTTTGGTTAAATTTGAAATTATTACAGCTAATTCTGATACGATTAAAAATAATCTTGATAAAGGCATTGTGGATTTAGGTTTATTAGTAGAACCAGTAGATATAACGAAATATAATTTTAAAAAAATGGCACAAAAAGAACAATGGGGAATTTTAACAAAAAGTGATTCTTCCCTCGCAAAGAAATCATTGATTAAACCTCAGTTTCTTCAAACTGTACTTTTTGTTAAAGTTAACATTGCAATAACTATAAAATCAACTTTACAAAGGAGCTTTAAGAAGTATTTACAATTATTCATAAATAGTGATTTATTTAGTTACTGTTAAATTAATAGTTTGATTCAATGTACAAATATACGATCTATAATCTTATAAAAATGCATAACATATAAATAGTTAAATAAGAACATACTAGCAAAAATTGAAATAAATGCACAAAACCAACCGCTACCAATAAAAGTAGTCCATACATAATACATAGCAAAGTATAATGCTATTATGATAGGAATAAAAATGATATTATAAGTTATTAACTCTATAGAAATATCTTTCTTAATATTTTCATTTATATTTTTTAAATATGTTATAAATGTAATAAGTACTATTATTGCGCATGCAATAGATATTGGAATAAAAAAGCTGAATGTAGCAAAACTTAGTAATATTTCATATATATTTTCTGTTTGTTCACCAAAAAAACCAAAGTTATATAAGAAAATAACTAATACAATATTTATAATGTTAAAAATGATATTAGACATATAATAATTATATTGGTTCATTACATGATATATTTTTTTCATAAAAATCCTTCCTTTTGTTTTTAATTTTATGCAAATTTATAAACTATAAATAGAATGAAGAAGTTTTTGACCTTCACTTGTATATCTTAATTGACAGATTTTTAAATTATATGATCAAGTGATTTTATAAGCGTGATTAAGGAATAGAGTACATATATTTTTTTCAAAATCTAAATTGTAAAAACTTATATTCTAGTTCGACATAATAAATTATGATAAAATGATAATTTAAAGCATATAATAATGGTGTTTAATAATCAGCAAACAGTGAAGAACATTTAACTAGATTTTATAAAAGATATACTATTTTCGTTCATATAGCATTATCCTAAACGATTTTTTTAGTTATGTTTAAAAAACTTTTTATTCGTTGTTATTATGTTCCATATTTACTTTCACTTAAAAATATTTTTATCAAAAAATAGTAAAATATATTTTAATGCAGTTTCATTATTTAAATTTATTGTAACTGATTAAATAATGTTAAAAAATCAATGAAAAACAATTACCATGGAAAGTGTTTTTTTATAATTTTATAGCTAAACTTTTATTTCTATAAAAATTTTATCATAAACAAATACTTCTTTATATACTATTTGTGTAAGTGGTAATTTATTTGCGTAAGTGGTATGAATATTTATATCCATATTTGATTTATTATAATATATTGATTGTTTTTATTATGTTATACAACCAAACAAAAAAGGGGAGGGAAAATTCATAAAGTAATAACATATACTTTAGCATCATTTCAAAGTGATAGTTCTCTACAATAGAATAAAATGTATTTACTTTTTATATTGGAAAAGATAAATAGTTTAATTTCCTGAATAAATATGTTAGTTAATAGGCAATATTTATTGGAATATAATAGAATAGAATTCAAATGATCTATTAAACGATAAAATTGATAGATTTTTATAGTTAAATCAGTAACTAAATTGAAAAAATCTTTAGTTTTTAAATTTCCATGATTTAAATATAAAAAGGTTTAAATCATGATATTGAAATGATATAGAGAAACAATCACGAAATAAACCTTTTTAATTTTTTGATGAAAAAGTTTATCATATATATGAAAAATTATTTTAGTTAATAAATTTTAATAAAATTTGAATATTTCACTTTAAAAATCGAATAGTATTACTTGTTTGATGTCGTCATCACACCTGTGTGATGACGATTTTTCTTTTATTTTTGTTTTTCTTTGTAAGCACTAAATAATAAAGTCT
>NZ_NFLD01000054.1:0-9247 GCF_002160725.1 Massilimicrobiota sp. An142
TGTACCCATGCCGAACACAGAAGTTAAGCATCACAGCGGCGAAGATAGTAGGCAACTGCGAAAATAGCACGCTGCCAGTCCATGTGAGGGAATAGTCATTCTATTCCCTTTCTTTTTTTTATTCTCATTCTTTTTTGGATGATTTTTTTTATTTTATTATGTTATAATAGATAAAAGGATATAAAAAAGGGGGAATGTTATCTTATGAATTTTGTATATATATCACCATCCTTTCCAAAAAATTTTTATCAATTTTGTAACCGTTTAAAAAATAATGGAGTCACAGTTTTAGCAATTGCGGATACACCTTATGATAATTTAAGCGAAGAATTAAAGAATTCAATAGATGATTACTATCAAGTATATTCTATGGAAGACTATGATGAAATGGTAAAGGCGATGGGTTATTTTATTTTCCATTATGGACATATAGATTGGTTGGAATCTAATAATGAATATTGGCTTGAACAGGATGCCAAATTGCGTACAGATTTTAATATTACAACAGGTATTCATACAAACCATATTGAAGATATTAAATGTAAATCAAAGATGAAGAAGTTTTATGAAGAAGCAGGAGTCAAAACAGCACGTTATCATTTAGTTACTGATTTGGAATCAGGTTTAAAATTTGTTCATGATGTTGGCTATCCTGTTGTAGTCAAACCAGATAATGGGGTTGGTGCAGCAAAGACTTATAAAATTTCTAATCAGGAGGAGTTAGAACATTTTTATCAGGAAGAACATTTTACACAATATATAATGGAAGAATTTGTTAATGGATTAATTATTTCATATGATGGTATTGCTAATTTAAATAAAGAGATTTTATTTGAAACATCACATGTTTTTCCAAATCCCATTATGGATGTAGTGAATGATCAAAGTAGTATGTATTATTATTCTTTAAGAGAAATACCTTATGATTTGAAACAAGCTGGACAGGCATGTGTGAAAGCCTTTTATACAGCTGGAAGATGTTTCCATATGGAATTCTTTAGATTGTTAGAGGATAAACCTGGGTTAGGTCAAAAAGGAGAGATTGTTGGCTTAGAAGTTAATTTAAGAACACCAGGAGGTTATACTCCTGATATGATGAATTATGCCAATAATATTGATGTTTACCAAATCTATGCAGATATGGTTACAAAAGGGTATAGTGACTATGATCATCAGCGTCCATATCATTGTGTGTATTGTGGAAGAAGAGATGGTATCTCATATTCTCATACACATGAAGACATTGTATCACGTTATCATTTTGATTTGGTTATGTGTGAAAGAATGCCAGATATTTTAAGTGGAGCTATGGGTAATTTTACATATACTGCTCGATTTGAGAATATGGAGCAAGTCAATGAATTCGTTGATTTTGTTTTAGGTTAGGGGTGAGAATATGAAGACAGAATGGTTTAAGGAATATAGCGAATGTTTATTGCGTGATATGGAATTTAAGGTTTATGGTCATTCAGGAACACCAATTTTGGTTTTTCCTGCACAAAATGGAAGATTCTTTGATTTTGAAAATTTTGGTATGGTGCATACAGTAGAGCACCTGATTGATGCAGGACGAATTCAGCTATTTTGTTGTGATAGCATTGATCAAGAATCTTGGTCAGCTGAAGGGATGGATAATGGACATAGAACATATATGATGGAACAGTGGTTCTATTATATCGTTAATGAATTGGTTCCAAGAATTTTAGAAATTAATTCTTATGGTCGTGATGGTCAGTATGCAGATGGCATTTATACAACTGGTTGTTCAATGGGCGCAACTCATGCAGTGAATTTCATGTTCAGAAGACCGGATATTTTTAAAGGTACCATTGCTTTGAGTGGATATTATGATAGTGATTTGTTTTTTGGAGATTATCATGATGATATTCTTTATCGCAATTCACCAATTCAATATCTTCATGGTATGAGTTATGACCATCCTTATGTTGAGATGTATCGTCATTGTCGTATTGTTTTATGTTGTGGGCAAGGAGCATGGGAAGATGATATGATTAGAAGTACATCGCGTATGAAAGAACTTTTAGAATATAAAGATATTCCAGCATGGATTGATTTTTGGGGTCACGATGTGAATCATGATTGGGATTGGTGGCAAGTTCAATTCCCATATTTTGTAGAAAGGGTTATATAATAATGAATGTTATCTTTATATCACCACATTTTCCAGATTATTTTTACAATTTCTGTGACCGATTAAAAGTCAGAGGAGTTCGTGTTTTGGGAATCGGTGATGCGAATTATGAAAACTTGCCATATCATACAAAACTTGCCTTAACAGAATATTATCGTGTAGATGACTTAGAAAATTATGACAGTGTATATAGAGCCTGTGCTTATTTTACATGGCATTATGGAAAAATTGATTGGATAGAATCTCAAAATGAATATTGGTTAGAATTGGAAGCAACATTAAGAAATGAATTTAATGTCACAACAGGAACCAAAATACAAAATCTATCACCAATGAAATACAAATCAAAAATGAAAGAAGTCTATCAAAAGATTGGGATACCAACTGCCAGATATCGAAAAGTTGATGATTACCTTGCGACAAAAGCATTTGCGAACAAGGTAGGATATCCAGTTATTGTTAAACCTGATAATGGTGTGGGTGCTAGTTCAACATATAAATTGAAAAATGATGATGAATTAGATTATTTCTTTGCGACAAAGCCATCTTATATTCAATTTATTATTGAGGAACTTGTTCCTGGTCATGTTGAAACATTTGATGGAATTACTGATAAAGATAAAAATATTTTGATTTGTTCATCACATGTCATGTTGAATTCTATAATGGATAATGTAAATGAATTAAGTGATACTGCTTTTTACTCACAACCAGTTGAAGGATTGGATTTATATGAAATCGGAAAAAAGGTTGTAGAAGCTTTTGATACAAGAAGTCGTTTTTATCATTTTGAATTCTTTAGATTAGATGAAGATAAAGAAGGATTAGGAAGAAAAGGAGATATTGTTGGATTAGAAGTTAACATGAGAGCACCTGGTGCTTATATGCCTGATATGATTGATTTTGCATATAATGTCGATGTTTATACAATATGGGCTGATATGATTAAATATAATCAGTGTTTCTATGATATTCATCGTGAATATTGGGTAGCATATACAGGTCGTAGAGAAGGAATATGGTATATGCATAATTATGACCAGATTAGAGAAACTTATGGACAAAATATAGCATTAGAAACAGATGTTCCAGAATCATTAAGTGGAGCAATGGGTAATCATGTCTTTATTGTGAAATCTAAATCAAAAGAAGAACTCTTTGAAATGATTCGTTATATTTTAAAAAGAGAAGATGGAACAGATTGGTTTTAATAAAAGAAAGATTTGAATTGAAGGGAAACTTTCGATTTAAATCTTTTTTATAAAAAACAAAAAAATTACAAATGAAAGGCTTTTATATCAGACATTTTATGTTATAATGGCAAAGGAAAGAAAGAAGGTGTTATTATGTCTCCGGAGCCGGATGAAGATACGAAATTAACAATAAAACAAAGCATAACAGGAGACATAATTGATATTCTCCTGTTATAGAAAAGGAGGATAAAAATGATCGAATTTTACAAAACTTTTGGAACAGAAACAAAAAAAGTCGAAACATTAGAAACAGGATGCTGGATTAATGTTGTTTCACCAACAGAAGAAGAAAAACAATTTTTAATTAATGATTTGGGAATTGTTCCTGAATTTGTGCAAGCGTCATTAGATGAAGAAGAAAGTTCACATATTGATTTTGATGATGATTACAATCAGACATTAGTCATTGTCGATTATCCAAGTGCAGAAGAAACTGAAGGAAAATACGATAAAATGACTCTACAATATACAACATTACCATTAGGTATTGTTTTAATGAAAGGATATATTATTACAATTTCATTATATGAGAATTTAAATATTGAAGATATGGCAACAGGTAAAGTCAAGGGTATTCATACAGAAATGAAGACGAGATTTTTATTAAAGCTTCTTTTAAGAATTTCTCAAAGATACTTGATTTATTTACGTCAAATTGATCGATTATCATCTTTGACTGAACAAAAACTTCATAAATCAATGCAAAATAAAGAACTTATTCAAATGCTTGGATTAGAAAAATCTTTAGTTTATTTTTCAACATCATTAAAAACTGATGAAATTACTTTGAATAAGATCATGCGTGGAAAATCTATTAAACTTTATGAAGATGATCAGGATTTATTAGAAGATGTTTTAGTAGAAATTAACCAGGCCATTGAAATGTGTAGTATTTATTCAAATATCTTATCTGGAACAATGGACGCTTATGCTTCTGTTATTTCAAATAACTTAAATATTGTTATGAAGGTTTTAACAGTTATCACTATTGTGATGTCAATACCAAATATTATCTTTAGTTTTTATGGAATGAATGTTTCAGGTTTACCAGGACCAGTATGGTGGGTCCCAACTTTGATTGCCGTTATTGCATGTGTTATTGCTTCGTTTATATTTATGAAAAAAGATATGTTTCATTAAGTACATGGAACATATCTTTCTTTTTTTGAAAATTTGAACATTCAATATAAGAAACATGTATAATAAATGCAAAGAAGAGGAGGACAATAATATGGTAAGACAATTTCCAGAAGGTTTTTTATGGGGTGGCGCAACAGCTGCCAATCAGTATGAAGGTGGCTGGAACGAAGGAGGCAAAGGAATCAGTGTTTCTGATTGTGCGAGACATCATTTAGATATTGATGTTCAAGATTATCATGCACAAAATGCCATTACAACAAAAGATATTGAAGATGCATTAAAATCACAGGATGATTCTTTATATCCAAAAAGACATGGGGCAGATGGATATCATCATTATAAGGAAGATATTAAACTCTTTGCCCAAATGGGATTCAAGGTTTATAGAATGTCTATTGCCTGGTCACGTATTTTTCCAAATGGTGATGATCAGGAACCTAATGAAGAAGGTTTAAAATTTTATGATGATGTTTTTGATGAATGCTTAAAATATGGTATCGAACCATTAGTGACAATGTCACACTATGAACCACCATTAAATATAGTTTTAAATTATAATGGATGGGCATCAAGAGAAGTTGTGGATATGTTTGTCAAATATGTGGGAGTCATCTGTGAAAGATATAAAGATAAAGTCAAATATTGGTTAACATTCAATGAGGTAGATTCTATGATTAGACATCCTTATACAACAGGAGGACTTGTTGAAGACCGTTTCCCAGGGCAGAATTTCCAACAGGTTATTTTCCAAGCTATGCATCATCAATTTGTAGCTTCAGCTCTTGCTACAAAGATTTGTCATGAAAAAATTCCTGGTTCAAAAGTAGGTTGTATGTTAACAAAACTGACATATTATCCTTATACTTGTAAACCAGAAGATGTTTTACAGGCACAACAGGATATGAGAAGTACATATTGTTATAGTGATACACAAGTCTTTGGAGAGTATCCAGCTTATTTATTAGCTAAATTTAAAAATGAAGGTATTCATATTGAAATGCAGGATGATGACTTAGAAATTATGAAGAAATATCCAGTAGACTTTGTTTCATTTAGTTACTATTCATCAAGTTGTGTTGCAAAAGATGACAAAGGTTTAAAGAAAACTGCAGCCAATACGAATGTGGCAATAAAAAATCCATATATTCCTTCATCTGATTGGGGATGGCAAATTGATCCTATTGGTTTAAGAGTGTCTTTAGTTGATTTATATGATCGTTATAGAAAACCATTATTTATTGTAGAAAATGGTTTAGGAGCTAAAGATGAACTTGTGAATGGAACAGTTGATGATCAATATCGTATTGATTATTTTGACGCACATTTTAGAGAAATGTTGAATGCTATTGAAATAGATGGCGTAGATTTAATGGGATATACATCATGGGGATGTATTGATATTGTCAGTGAATCTACAAAACAAATGAGTAAAAGATATGGATTTATTTATGTAGATTGTGATGATTTAGGAAATGGAACTTATAAAAGATATAAGAAAAAATCTTTTGATTGGTATAAACATGTTATTGAAACAAATGGAGCTTGTTTATTTGAAGGAGAATAAAAATGTTAGAATATAAATTTGATACACAGTTATTAATTGAAGGAAAAAACTTAAATGAAGACGAAATTAATGATTATATTACAGAACATTTTCAGGGAGATTGTTTATTAGCTGTTGGTGATGATGAACTCATTAAAATTCATTTTCATACCAATGAACCATGGCTTGTTTTACAATATGGGGCAACACTTGGAGAAATCTATGATATTGTTGTTGAAAATATGGAAAGACAGGCACATGGGCTAAAAGGATAGATTGTGGATATCAAAGTTATTGTTTTACAGATGATACAATTATTTCTGGTGATTGCTTTAGGGTATCTTTTATTAAAGATCAAGATACTGGATGTAGACTTTAATAAACGTTTAACAACACTTTTGTTGTCGGTCACAACACCAGCATTGATTGTATCTTCTGTTTTATCTACAAATATTGAAAAACAAATATCTGAAATTGTTTTTGTGTTTATTGTAGGAATTGTCATCTTTCTTGTTTTACCTATTTTAGGCTTTTTGATTGTCAAAGTTATGAGAGTTCCTCTTCAACAACAAGGTTTATATATTTTCATGACAATGTTTTCTAATATCGGTTTTATGGGCTTTCCTGTTATGAAATCTATTTTTGGAAATCAAGCCGTATTTTTAACTGCTATTTTTAATATGATTTTTAATTTGCTTGTGTTTACAGTAGGTATTCTTTTTATGAATTATCATTCTGTACAAAAAATAAAAATCAATTTGAAACAGCTTCTTTCACCAGGCGTGATTGCTTCACTTGTGGCTTTGTTTATTTATTTTACAGGTTTACAGGTTCCCGATGTTTTGTCTTCAACGATAACCATGATTGGTGATATTACAACACCTATTGCCATGTTGCTTATTGGCTCAACACTTGCTACGATTCCAGTTAAAGAAGTCTTTACTGAAGTCAGAATATATCCATATACGATTTTAAAACAGATTGTTATTCCAGTTATAGCTTATCCTATTTTAAATGCTTTTATTCGTGATCCTTTAATACTTGGTGTTTCTTTAATTATGCTTGCTATGCCAGTAGGAAATATTGCTGTATTATTTGCAACAGAATATCAAAAAGATGTTGCCTTGGCAGCTAAAGCTGTTTTTATGACAACATTACTTTCTATTGTTACGATTCCAGTGATTGTGGCTTTATTCTTGGCATAAAAAGTTTTATAAATTGATAACATATTTTTATTCTGCGTATTTTATTGACAAGGATAAGTTTTTATGAATATAATAAATGAGGATTATTTAATAATGCCCCAGAAATGAGGCGTTTTTTTATGCAAAAAAATTATGATGTCATTATTGTTGGGGCTGGACCAGCAGGAATTATGACAAGTTATGAATTGTATTTAAAAAATCCAGAATTAAAAGTATTACTTATTGATAAAGGACATGACGTGATGTATAGACATTGTCCTATTAAAGATAAGAAAATTAAAAGTTGTCCACAAATTAAAGAAAATGAACCAGGATGTTTACCTGCTTGTTCAATTACTTCAGGATTTGGGGGAGCCGGTGCTTACTCTGATGGTAAATTCAATATTACCAGTGAATTTGGTGGTTGGCTAACAGATTATTTAGATAATCAGGAAGTTGAAGATGTAATTCATTATGTGGATGAATTGTATTTGAAACATGGTGCAACACGTGAAATTACTGATCCAACGACTGATAAAGTGAAAGAAATTGAAAAACGTGGATATGCTGTTGGATTGAAATTATTACGTGCTAAAGTGCGTCATTTAGGAACTGAAGAAAATTTGAGAATTATGACAGAAATGTCTAATGAACTTAAACAGCATATTGATATGGCATTTAAAACAGCAGTTAAGGATATTCTTGTAGAAGATCATCATGTTAAAGGGATTGTTTTAGAAAATGGTGAAGAAATTTATGCTCCTCATGTTGTGTTAGCTCCTGGAAGAGATGGTTCAACATGGTTAGCCAAAGTGTTTAAACGTCAGGGATTAGAACTTTATAATAATCAGGTTGATATAGGTGTAAGAGTAGAAACAAGTAATATTGTTATGGATGAAATTAATTCTCATCTTTATGAAGGTAAATTTGTATACAATACATCTGTGGGAACTAAAGTCAGAACTTTCTGTTCAAATCCAAGTGGTCATGTTGTTATTGAAAATCATTCAGGGACAATGTTAGCCAATGGACATGCTTATCATGATCCAAAACTTGGAAGTCATAATACCAATTTTGCATTATTAGTTTCACATGTTTTTAGTGAACCATTTAATGAACCTAACGAATTTGCTCATGAGGTTGCTAGACTTGCCAATATGCTATCACATGGAAGCATTATTGTACAACGCTATGGTGATATTAAAAGAGGACGTCGTACAACTGTGAAACGTTTAAAAGAAGGTTATACTGTTCCAACATTACCTGAAGCTGTACCAGGAGATTTAGGGCTTGTGTTACCATATAATACGATGAAATCTATTATTGAAATGATTGAAGCTTTAGATCATGTCACACCAGGAATTGCCAATGAACATACATTGCTTTATGGAGTAGAAGCTAAATTCTATTCAGCAAGACCTAAAGTAAGAGAAGGATTTGAAAGTGAGATTGATGGTCTGTATGTAGGTGGCGATGGTGCTGGACTAACACGTGGATTGGCTCAGGCAGGAGCTAATGGAATCTTAATTGCGAGACATATTTTAAATAAATAAAATGATAACTACAATAAACTCTTTGTATTTATTGTAGTTTTTCTTTGGCGCTTTAAATAATCGCGGGGTTTTATAAAAAAGCTTTAAAAAAATTGTGGGGCAGAAACACCCCACTTTTATTTTAAAGGAAATTACAGACATTCATTATTTTATTTCCTTTTTTTATATTTTCCTCTATAATTACCTATTCTTTTAATACTTTCTTTATTTTCATTTATTAGATATTTTTCATATTGGTTTTGTGAATAAATGAATTTGTTCCTGGCTCTTTTAAAATTGCTTAATCCATTTGCATTACTTATAATTTTCTTTATATAGTTATTCTTTCCTTCTATAGGTCCGTTTGAAAGTCTTCTTCCATCATACCAATGAAATGAATTTAATATCTCCTGTTTCCAGTTTGTGAGTGTCTTTGCACATTC
>NZ_NFLD01000055.1:0-9113 GCF_002160725.1 Massilimicrobiota sp. An142
TATTGACGTGTTTACTGTTCAGTTTTCAATGTCCCTGTGCCCTCTCGTCGAGTGCTCATCTATAATACCATCTATCCTCTACCTTTGCAAGTCTTTTTTTTACTTTTTTTCGTTTTTTTGTTTTTTTATGGTTTTTTAGCTATTTTTCCACAAAAAAAGCCACTCCTAATCGGAATGAGCTTCTTATTTCAATCATAATAACAACTATAACTATTTCTTTTCTTGATAATGTACTGCTGCAGAAATTGCTGATATTAAAGTAGCTCGCAATTTCCCATCTTCTAATGCTTCTACACCACAAATCGTTGAACCACCAGGTGAACATACTTGATCTTTTAAAACTCCAGGGTGTAAATGTGTTTCCAATTGCATTTTAGCAGCGCCCATTAATGTCTGAGATGCCAATGTATAGGCCATTTCTCTTGGAACACCTTCTTTAACAGCACCATCTGCCAATGCTTCTATCATCATATAGACAAACGCCGGCCCACATCCACTCAATGTGCCTGCTGTTGACATTAAATGTGATGATACAACCTCTACCTGCCCAATGGCACTGAACATATTTTTGACAAATTCAAACTCTTGATCTTTTAATGAATGTTTCTCTTCAATTAATGACATTCCCTGCAAAACACGAACCGGTGTATTTGGCATAACAAAAATATGACGTGTAGAATCATCTAAAAATGTCTGATATCTATCAAAATCATATCCCAATGCAATAGAAATGATCGCTTTATTTTCTAACTTTTGAATATATGGGTCTAATACAGACTCAACAACTTGAGGTTTTACCCCAACAAATATGAATTCGCTACATGCAATCAATTCATCAATATCATGTGCCACATCAATATGATAAGAACGCATTTTTTCTGCTTTATTCTCATCAATATCATACGCTATTATTTCATTTGCATTCAAAAATTTTGCATCGATTATTCCTAAAGCAATAGCACTCGCCATATTTCCAAAACCAATAAAACCTATCTTTTTCATCTTGTACCTCCATATAAAGAAAAGCTAACAAATTGTTAGCTTATAATTTACGATTTCTTAAAAAAGCTGGCACATCATCGTCGTCATCGTCATCATCATACATTGATGGTTTCACAACAGATTCAAATGAAGATGTCTGTTTAACTGGTGCAGGTTCTTCTTCATCTTCAAATCCAGTCGCAATAACAGTTACAATAACTTGATCATCTAATTGTTCATTAATAGCAACACCTAAAACAGTATTGACATCATTACCTACCGCTTCTCTAATTGTTGCAAGAGCCGTATTTGCATCATATAAAGTAATATTTGTTCCACCAGTAACATTAACAATTGCATCTTTTGCACCTGCAATAGACACATCTAATAATGGTGATGAAATAGCACGCATAGCAGCTTCTTCTGCTTTATTTTCACCATCACTCATACCAATACCAATAAGAGCAGAACCTCTATCTTTCATAACTGATGAAACATCAGCAAAGTCAAGATTAATAAATGCTGGAATAGCAATCAAATCAGTAATTGTCTGTACCCCTTGTCTTAATACATTGTCTGCTTCTCTAAATGCTTCACCCATTGGTTTACGACCAATAGCTTCTAATAAACGATCATTAGAAACAACAATAATAGAATCCACATTTTCTCTTAATTCAGCCAAACCACTTTTAGCCTGTCTTAAAACTTTAGGTCCCTCAAATGTGAAAGGTGATGTGACAACACCAACTGTTAATGCACCCAATTCACGTGAAATTTTTGCAACCACAGGTGCGGCTCCAGTTCCAGTTCCACCACCCATACCAGCAGCAATGAAAACCATATTGGCACCTGATAAAGCTGACTTGATTTCTTCTTCAGTTTCTAAAGCAGCTTTACGTCCAACTTCTGGATTACCACCTGCTCCTAAACCATGTGTCAATTCTTTACCTAAAACAATTTTGTTTTCAATATCAATTCCTTTTAAAATCTGTGCATCAGTATTGGCAACATAAAAATCAACACCTTTGACACCATCTTTAGCCATTCTTGCTACAGCATTGCAGCCTCCGCCACCAACACCAATGACTTTAATTTTTGCAACTTGAACAAAATCTAAATTCCCATCCATATTTCTATCCTCACTTTTATATTAATCTTCTTCACTAAATAAATTTTCAATGACTTTTGTCAATTTTCCTTTTTTCTTTGTATCCGAATTATAAGCAGTTTTTGTCTTTGTCAGACCTTTAAATCTAATACTCATTGTATTAGAAATATCTGGTAAAACAAGAGATGAATCCATTTGACCAAAAATCTTTAAACGGTCATTTAAATAATACATCATACCAAGACAAGAAACAAATGACATATCTCGTGCTCCTATCGTATCAGGACGATATGTTCTTACAGCACTATTCAACACTTGAGTTGCCACTTCATCAATAGCAGGCAACTCTCCACCGCCACCAACGATAACAGTTTCATAACTTCTTCCATCATTAATCACTTCGATTTTTGTTTTAATGATTTCCATAATTTCCTGAACACCATCAGTTAAGACCTGAGCCAGATCCTTTTGAGTAAAGTGTTTTTCTATATCATTTTGACTTGTCGTATGGATGACATCTTCATCACCAATATGAAGATCACATGTACCATATTTGACCTTATATAACTCAGCCTTATCCATTGGAATTTGCCATGATGTCGCAATCTTTCGTGTCAAATCATAACCACCAACATGGGCTTGAGCAATATATTTTAAATAACCATCCTCAAAAAAAGCAACAGTTGAGCTACGATATCCAATATCAATCAAAATAGCACCTTCTTGAAGATAAACAGCATCAAATGCCTCTTTAGCACACGCATAAGCATTAATTGTAATATCTAAAACTTCCACTCCGGCTTTTTCAACAGCATTAATATAACTATAAAGCAATTTCTTCTTTGTCGTTATCACTAACGATTCTACTTTTAATGATGCTGATTTTTCACCAATAGGAATATCTTTCATTGATTTCGTATCCAAATAAAACATTGCTGGAATGACTGAAATAACTTCTTCATCCTCTTTTAACGCAAAACGTTTAGAAAGTTTTAATGCACGTACAATGTCCTCACTTGTAATCTGATCCAAAGGAGAATTGACTTTTGTGATTCCATCACTTTGATAAATACAGGCATGAAAAGACGGTATACATAAAGCAACTTTTGAAATAGTTGCCCCTAAAGCCTTTGAAGCTTCATCCACCAATTGTTTGATTTCACTCACAACAACAGGCATATTTTCAATTTGTCCTTTACGAATTCCATGGCTTGTGATTTTCTTGGCAAAAAGTACATTTATATTCGCACTTACAACCTCACCAACAAGCATTTTTACCGTTGCACTTCCTATATCTAATACAGCATAGATATTCTTCATATACGATTCTCCTTCAAAAAATACTTCTTTACTATTGTACCATAATTTTTTTCATAAGAAAATATATAAATGACGAAAAAGAGAACTACAAATCAAAAAAATAATGCACCAACAGATGCATTATTCACAATCTTTCATATAAACATAGTTTCCCTCAAAACTAAAAACACATTTATCTTTATAAACTTCTTTATTTGCTTCATAATCGAATTTATTTAATTGTTCAACCATGTCTTCAATACGCAGATATAAAATCTTACCATCATCCATAATGAATTTCAAACGTGTTTCATCAGCTTTTTGAGGATCATATATAATATCACTCGTTTGACTTTTTATAATTTCTGGAATATTCACATATTCCTTTGCAAATTCTTTTAATAATTGTAAATCTTTAAACTTTGTTATTTGTGGTGTAGATTGCAATGATGCAATCAAATCTTTATCATCTGTTTCACTGACATTTCCCAATTCATCAATAACATATGTTTTTTTATCAATGACACAGTATGCGACTTTCTGAGCTTCTTCTACTTCTATTTGAACAGAACCTAGCAACGATTTTGTCACCTTTACCTTTTTAATGAAGGGCATTTTAGCTATCTCATCTTCTATTTTTCCAGTATTGACAAACAAAACGATATCTCCTTCATGAACCGAAATTGATTTTTCAATATCGTCCTTGGAAACTTCCTGTAACCCTGTTATATTAATATCATGTACACGAGATATATCACTTACAAAATAGCCAGCAATCAGCAGCATTACAAAAAGAATCAACACCACTTTAATCTTACGCTTTAATTTACGTTTCCGTTTATCTTTCCTCAGTCGTAACACTTGATTTTCATCATGTTCATTATAATAATATTGTTGCTGGGACATACATATCACCTACTCCCAATTAATCAATATAACCTCTTTTTCTAATTCCACACCAAAACGATTAAATACACTCTTTTCTACAAGTAAAATTAAATCTAAAATATCCTTAGCACTTGCATATCCATTATTCACAATAAAATTAGAATGTTTAGGTGAAACCTGAGCGCCTCCAATTTCATAACCTCTCAGTTCACATTCATCAATATATTGCCATGCTGGTTTTTGTTCTGGATTTCTAAAAATACTTCCTGCACTTGCAAAATTCCATGGCTGTGTTGCCATACGTTTTTCTTTACGCTTATCAAGAACATGCATAATATCTTTAGGATCACGTGAAGTCATTGTAAATGTTGCTTCAATTAAAATCCAATCTTTATGTTTTTGCAAAATAGACGTACGATAATCAAACTCCATCTGTTCTCGATTTAAAGTCACAAGTTCGCCCTTATCATTTAAAATAATTGCAGAAGTAAAAACATCACTAACACAATATTTATATGCACCGGCATTCATATACACGCCACCACCAATAGTTCCAGGAATACCTCCCATAAACTCAAAGCCTGATAGCCCTACTTTGGCAGCTTCATACGCTAAATAAATCATGCTCACACCTGCCTGAGCACGAATTTCAACACCATTGAAATGAACTTTATTTAAATTTTTTAATGAAAAAATAACGCCTTCATATTCTTTGTCTGAAAACAAAAGATCAGATCCTCTACCAATCACCATATGCTTAATTTGATGCTGACGACAATATTGAATCCCTCTTTTTAAAGCTTCAACATCCTGAATATAAACAAATAATCTGGCAGGTCCTCCTACTTTAAATGTTGTATGTTTATATAAAGGTTCATTTTCTAAAATCTCACCTAACTGCAAATCTACTAAATCATAAAATATATTTTCAAAATCCATGCTTATTTCCTTTCTAATGTCTTTAAAATCTCCTGATAAATATCTTGACAAGCATGTGGTTTTCCTAATTGACATGCATGAGCCTTTAACGAATTTAATACTGATTGATTTTTTAATAAATATCTAATTTCACTAACAAATCGATCCGCTGTTAAATCTTTTTCTAAGATCATTCGCGCTGCTTTTGCATTCACAAGTTCTCGAGCATTATATTCCTGATGATTCGCTACAACATAAGGACTAGGAATAATTAAAGAAGCTGCCCCTAAAGCTGTAATTTCAGCAAGTGTTGTCGCTCCAGCACGTGAAACAATAATATCACAGCTCGAAATCAAACTAGGCATATCATCAATATAATTGACCAAGTGAATCGAGTCATTTAAATCACTTAATTCTTCTTTCATTTCATCATAATATTTTTTACCTGTAACATAAATAACATCATAATCATCATATTGCATCTGTCGCAACGCTTCTTTCATCACACGATTCACTGATGATGAACCTAGACTTCCCATCACAATAACAACTGTCTGACGTTTGGCAGGAATGTGATAAAGATCATGAATATCTTTAAGTTCCTGATTTGTCACCACACTAGCACGTGGATTCCCTAATAAAACAGTCTTATTGCTTGGAAATTCATTATACGCTTTTTGATAACAACATACAATCTTATTCACTCTTTTTATTAAAACTTTATTTGTTAAACCAATAATAGAATTCTGTTCATGAATCATTGTAGGGATTTTCAATCGAGAAGCTGCCATAACAATAGAAGCACTTGGATAACCACCAAATCCAATCACAATATCTGGCTGAAATTCTTTCAAGATTTGTTTTGATTCTTTTAATGATTTCATAAAAACGAAAGCATTTTTTAACTTTTGTAAAGGATTACCAACTAACCCCTTAACTGCCAATCCACGATACTGATATCCTAGTTCAGGAACAATTTGTGATTCTAAACGATCAGTTGTTCCAACAAATAAAAATTTAGCATTGGCATCTTGTGTTTTGATATACTCAACAAGGGCTAAAGCAGGATACAAATGTCCACCTGTTCCCCCTGCACTTACAATTATTTTCATTTCTCACCACTCCTAATTCACATTATAACATATCATGACAAGATTTCGAGATATTAATTAAAATTCCTATACTCATTAATGTTATAACTAAACTTGTACCACCATATGACATCAATGGTAAGGTTACACCCGTCACCGGAAATAATCCTACCACAACTCCCAGATTAATTAAAGTCTGAATACCAATCATCGAAATAATTCCTATCATCAAAAAGCTACCAAATAAATCAGGTACATTTTGACTCACCTTTAAAACCGTCTTAAATAGACTGGTATATAATCCAATCACAATAATTCCCCCTATAAAGCCAAATTCTTCTGCTATAATCGCAAAAATAAAATCTGTCTGGGGTTCTGGTAAATAAAAATGTTTTTGAATACTTTTATCAAATCCAACGCCTAATAATCCACCTGGTCCAATGGCATATAGAGCCTGTATAGCCTGAAAGCCACTGCCTAATGGATCCTGGAATGGATTTAAAAAAGACAATATACGCTCCATACGATAAGGAGCAGATAAAATCATAATCACAATTCCAATGACTCCCAGTATTCCTAATCCCACAAAATAACGAAAGGGAAATGGCGAAACAATCATCATCACAATGACGCTACATGCCATAACAACACCACTCCCAAAATCCGGCTGTAACATAATCAACAAAAAACCTAGTCCCATCATAAGTAAAACTGGCAGGCTATATCTGATTTTTTTCATATGATAGTAATGCTTTTCCATATAAACCGCACTAAAAATAATAATACCAATTTTAAACAGCTCACTTGGCTGCAATGCAAAAATACCAAAATTAAACCAGCTGCGACTCCCACCTCTGACAACCCCTAAACCTGGTATTAAGACAAGAATTAATAAAAGAAAACAGATGATTAAAATAAACTTATAATATTTTTTGTAAAGATGATAATCAATACGTGAAGTCACAAACATGGCTATAAAACCTAAAACAGCAAAAATCATTTGTCTTTTGATGTAATACAAAGCATCATCATATTTATAAAGTGCCCAAATATGAGAAGAACTATAAACACTTATTAATCCTATAATGACAATGATGATTGTTAAAATCGTGATTTTTTTTGTTTTCATGGTGGCACCTCCATCATTTTACTATATGAAAAAAAGACAAAAAAAGAAGATACATCTTCGCATCTTCTTATCTATAGATTTTTCATTGTGTTGATAAATGGCGTGTATATTTAATCATTGATACACCAGCATAAATAGCCACAATGATTTCTGTCAATACCATAGCTAACCATAAAGCATTAGGATTTATAAGTGGCAGGATGAAAATCAAAACTCCACTGATGACCAATCCTCTAGAAACTGAAACAATAAAAGCACTTCTTGGTTTTAATATAGCCTGAAAATAATATGTTGAAAAAATATGAAAAGGCAATAAAAGGAATGATAAACCATAACATCTTATAATCCAAGGAGCTATTTTCATAATTTCAGGTGTCGGCGTCATAAAAATACAAACAAATAACATTGGCGCAAATAAAGACAATGCTGTCCATAAAAGGCTAAAAAATGCAATACTCATAAGTGCATATTTTAAAACTTCCTGAATACGTTGAGGTTGATGGGCACCAAAATTAACAGAAATAATAGGTTGCGCTGCCTGTCCCACACTATAGGCACAACATTGCACAAAAGTTGAAACATTCACAATAATACCATATACAGATAAAGCATTTGTTCCCAAATATTTCATAATCTGACGATTAAATAAGATTGTTAAAATTCCCATAGCCACATCAATAAAAAATGTTGAAAAACCAGTCACTGTTATTTGAGACAATCTAGCCATAAAATGTTTTGGTCTGACTAATTTTAAGGTATTGCTCTTTTTTTAAAAATGAGTGAGCATAACAAGCGTCGAAATGACTGCTCCAATAGCAGTCGCCAAACCTGCACCATAAATTCCCATATCAAACACAAATACAAAAACATAATCTCCAAAAATATTAAATATCCCTCCAGAAAGGACACCCGCCGTTGCAAGAGCCGGATCATTGTCATTACGTAAATACGCTGCTAACATCTGATTAAACAAAAAGCATGACACAACGAATTGAATCGGTTTGAGATAACTTAAACCAAGTGGAAGTAAATTTTTTTCAGCTCCAAAAAACGTTAATAACGGCTGATCAAAAACAACAATAACAAACCATGATAGTAAAGCTAATAATATAGATCCTATCACTGAAACAGTAAAAAATTCCCCTGCTTCATCATCTTTTTGAGATCCTTGTCCTTTAATTGTACTAAAAATAACTGCTCCACCTATTCCCATTAACAAGCCAAGGCTATAAATAATATTCCATATTGGAGCAACGACCGCCAAAGCAGCTGTTCCATCAGGACCTTGATATTGTCCAACCATGGCCATATCTACAATTGAATAAATAGAAGTGACTAATGCACTTCCAAAAGCAGCAGCCAAATATTTAAAATATATTGGTCTTATCTTTCCGTGAATAAAATCCATATAATCCTCCTTTTTTGTAAAAATAAAAAACTGGATAAGAAACAGGTATTTCAACCTGTAGCCTTATCCAGCTCACCATTTCTCATGAATGGCTCACCCTCCGAGCAAGCACTCACATTTTATCACATATTTCTCATACGTCAAGTCATAGTCACAATGATTTTGACTTTTATCTGATTCAAATATGATAATGTCTCAATGTATCAAGATTGATAATGTCCCAACATGTTGGGACATTATCAAATAATCCTGTTATACTATAAACCTCACTTTTTATTGGAGGTTTGATGA
>NZ_NFLD01000056.1:0-9063 GCF_002160725.1 Massilimicrobiota sp. An142
TATAGACATCATTTTCTAAAAAAATTATAACTTAAAAACTTAAAAAAATCATTAAAAATGATCAGTATCTTTTTGTGCTTTTTTAGCACAGAAAGAAAAAAAGGGAGAATTTTGAATTTAATCAAATATTCTCTCTATTGTAATGTCATTAAATTGACGACATTGACTAAGATTCAGTTCTTTTTTGTTGCGGTAAAACAATTTCAATCGTTGTTCCTATATTCAATTCACTCTTCAATGAAATCGTACCTTTATAATGCGATACTATATGTTTAACAATAGCCAAACCAAGTCCAGTTCCTCCACGTTGTTTACTTCTTCCTTTATCCACACGATAAAATCTTTCAAACACACGTGCCTGATCTGCAAGTGGAATACCAATACCCGTATCTTTGACAACAATTTTCATACCATCGCCTTGCGCTTCAATATCCACAAAGACACTTCCATGATCTTTATTATACTTAATGGCATTTCCTATAATATTGTTTAATAATGTATAGATTTGTTGATGATTTCCTATATACACCATATCTTCAAAAGAATATTCCATATGGATATCATGTTTCGCTATTTCTACTTCATAACTTTCTAAAACTTCGTCCACGATACTTCGCATTTTAATAGGCATCATTTCTGCTTCAATATCCATACTTTCTAATCTTGACAGCATCAATATATCATTAATCAATCGTGACATACTATCAACTTCTGTTTGAATCTTTTCTAACATAACTTGTTTTTGACTTTCATTTTGGACAACACCTTGAGCCAATAAATCACTATATCCCCTAATAGATGTCATTGGTGTTTTCAATTCATGAGAAACATTAGAGAAAAATTCACTACGCATTTTTTCTGCTTTTTTCGATGCCGTAATATCCACAAAAAGCAAAGTTGTCCCAAAATCAACTCGTGAAATATAACAAGCATAAATATTATGATCTATTTTTAGCTCAACCTGTTGTTTTGTAATGTTATTTTGTAAAGCTTGTATAATATCAGGAAAATAAAGATAATCTAAAATACGATCATGTACTTTCATATCTCCTAATATAGATATTGCCTTTTCATTAATACTTAAAATTTGATAGTCTTCATCCAATAAAACAAATCCCTCATTCATTTGTTTTAAAATTTCATCTATTTTAATACGTTCCAGTTTGACCTGACGCATAGATTTACGTAATCGATGTGATAAATTATAAATCGTGTCTACAATCACATTAAATTCCTGATAATCATAATCCTTCAAATCAACTCTAAAATCTTTACTCATATGATCAAGACTTTCACTAATTTCAATAATAGGTTTAGAGATTGTCACTGCCAGCTTACGTGATAGTATAAACGCAATTAAAAACGAAATAATACTGCTTACTGCAAAAGCTGGAATTAACGAACCTAAATAATCAGTAATACCGTGATAAGGAATAGCCAGTCTAATTATATAGTCTTCATGATTATATAAAGCTACATAAAGTGTATCCTCACCTGTTGTTTCAGATTTTCTTTGAGCATATCCTTCACTGGATTTTAAAGCTTCCTGAATTTCCTCACGATTCAAATGATTTTCAGATATAGAATCTTTTGCCGTATCAGCAACAACATTACCTTCAAGATCTATCACACTAATACGTGTATCATCACTATATGCCAAGGGATTTAACTTTTCAATTTGTCCATCAAGCGGCTGCTGATAATCCAAGGCATAATCAATCAGTTTTAAAGAATACAGCATATCGTGTTCAGTTGTATCTAAAATGCTATTAGATAACAGCGCTCCAGAAATCACACAACTGCTTAATAATGCAACAACCAGAATCACAATAAAATAACGGAGGATAGATTTAGTCATACTTATCCTCCTCTTTTTCTACAAAACGATAACCCACCGAACGAATTGTTTTAATATATTTTTCTCCGTCATCATTTAACTTCTTACGAAGTGAACGAATATGAACATCTAATGCTCTTGATTCCCCAATAAAATCATATCCCCAAATATTATTTAATAATTCATCTCTTTCGACAACACGATCTTTATTTTCTATTAAATAAACAAGCAATTGATATTCTTTATGTGTTAAATCCATAGTTTCTTGATGATGTTTTACCACATGTGTTGACTTGTCAATAGATAAGGATGGTGTTCTTAAAACTTTTGATTTAGGATGAACTCTTCTTAATAATGTACGAACGCGAGCACAAAGCTCCAATACACCAAATGGCTTTGTCATATAATCATCACTACCACTATCTAAGCCATGAATCTTATCAATTTCACTATCTTTGGCACTTAAAATCAAGATAGGCATTTCTGTATTTGTTTCTCTAATCTTTTTGACAGCAGAAATCCCATCCATCTGTGGCAACATCACATCAAAAATAGCTAAATCTGGTGCCTCTCTTTTTATTTCTATTATAGCATCAATAGCATTATCAAATAGTGTAACCTGATAACCATTAGATTCAAGAGATAGTTTAACTATCTCCTGAATATTTTCATCATCCTCTATGACAAAAATACGTTCGTTCATTGTTAACCCTCCTAAATCAATCTTTGATCATTCACTGAACCAGTTTGATTAAATTCTAACCATTCACAGATATTGACTGCATGATCTCCAACTCTTTCTAAGTATTTCGCAATCATTAAGAAATCAATACAGTAATCAATTCTTTCGCTGTTTTCTTTAATAATTTCTGCAACTTCCTGTTTCACTTCTTCAAATAAAGCATCAATTTCATCATCCATGCTTTTTACTAAACGTGCAGTAGATAAATCTTTTTTAATAAATGAATCTATAGATTCATGAACCATAATTTTAGCCTTTTTAGCCATTGTCGGAATATGCTCAACAGTCTTATAAGCATGTTCACCTTCAAAATTCATAATAATTTCTGCAATATCAGCAGCCTGATCCCCAATTCTTTCCAAATCAGTAACAATTTTTAAAGCTGTTGTCACATTTCTTAAATCTGTTGCGATAGGTTGTTGACGTAAAATCAAATTAAATGCTCTTGATTCAACAGTTCTTTCCATATCATTAATTAAACGGTCATTTGTAATAATCTCTTTTGCAAGAGCTTTATCCTGATGTTTAAAAGCATCAATCATATTTTCAATAGCAACTTCTACAAGATGCCCCATTTTTGTTAAATCAACATTTAACTTTTCTAATTCTTCGTCAAATAGTTTTCTCATCATTTTACATACCTCCATTATATTTGTTTTTCATGCAAAACACAACTCTTAACCAAAACGACCAGTAATATAATCTTCTGTACGTTTATCTTTAGGCATTGAGAAAATGTCCTTTGTTTCACCATATTCTACCATTTCTCCAACTAAGAAGAAAGCCGTATAATCAGCAATACGTGATGCCTGCTGCATATTATGTGTGACAATTGCAATTGTATATTTATCTTTTAATTCCATTAATAACTCTTCAATTTTTAATGTAGAAATAGGATCCAAGGCACTTGTTGGTTCATCCAATAAAATGATTTCTGGTTCTACTGCTAAACATCTTGCAATACATAAACGCTGTTGTTGTCCACCAGATAAACCAAGTGCTGATGTATGCAAACGATCTGCAACTTCATCATATAAAGCTGCTGCTTTTAAACTTTTTTCAACAATTTCATCTAATTTCTTTTTATTTTTAATACCATGAATTCTTGGTCCATAAGCAATATTATCATAAATACTCATTGGAAATGGATTAGGTTGCTGAAAAACCATCCCTACTTTTTTACGTAACACTGTTGTATCAACACGTGGATCATAAATATTTTCTCCATCTAATGTAATTTCACCATCAATTTTGACATTATTTACATAATCATTCATTCTATTTAAAGTCTTAAGAAATGTAGATTTCCCACATCCTGAAGGACCAATAAATGCTGTGATTTTATTTTCTACAATATCTAAATTCACATCTTTCAATGCATGTTTTTCTCCATAATGAAGATTTAAATTTTTAGAACTAATTTTTACACTCATTTTTTTAACCTTCCTTAATCAATTTTATTGACATCAAATCTTTTAGAAATCCATTTTGCTAAGAAATTCAATACTAATACAACAACAATTAAAATTAATGCAATGACAAAGGCAACATCATAATTCGCTTTTGCCATTTCTAGATAAAGTTGAATTGTTAAAGTTCCACCACTTGAGAATAAGTGTTCAAATAACCCTCTAGGTAATGTTGCTAAACTTCCTGCAGTGAATAGTAATGCAGCTGATTCAGCAACAATTCTTCCCATTGCTAAAATGATACCTGTTAAGATTCCAGGAATCGCACTTGGTAATAAAACTGTACGAATCATATACCATTTTGTCGCTCCAATTCCTAGTGCTGCTTCACGATAACTTTTTGGTACTGCCTGCAAGGCAACCTGTGTATTTCTAGAAATGATTGGTAAAATCATAATAGCTAATGTTAAGGCCCCTGTTAAAATAGAATACCCTAATTTTAATAAATTTCCAAAAAACAACATACCGAATAAACCATAAATAATAGATGGAATACCAGCTAAAACTTCAGTTGTAAATGAAATGATTTCAACAAATTTCTTATTTGTTGCATATTCATTTAAGTAGATTGCTCCCCCAATACTAATAGGACCAGCGATCAATAATGTCACAACAATCATATAAACTGTATTAATAATATTAGGTAAAATCCCTACTGTATCCTTTAATACACTTGTTGTATTGACAAGATATCCAAAATTGAAGCTTGGAATACCTCTTATTAATATATAACCAATAATAACAATCAATAGACCAACAGAAATGAGAGTGGATAATTGAATAAGAAAACTTAAGACTTTATCACTTAATCTACTTTTTTTATCAAAAATACTATTTTCCATCTTCTCCACCTCGTTTTAAAATAAATGTTAATATCAAGTTAATTGCTAAAATAAAGATAAATAATACCAAACCAATTGTAAACAATACTTCACGATGTGTTCCTGAAGCATATCCCATTTCAGAAACGATACCAGTTGTTAAGAAACGAACTGAATTGAATGGTAATGGGAAATTGACTGAGTTCCCTGCCACAAGCAAGATAGCCATGGCTTCACCAATCGCACGACCAACTCCTAAAACAATCGCTGACATAATCCCATTTTTAGCAGCTGGTAAAACAACTTTAAAAATTGTCTGCATTTGACTTGCACCTAGCGCCAAAGAACTTTTACGATAATCATCTGGTACTGATTTTAATGATGTTTCCGTAATATTAATTAAAGTTGGTAAAATCATAATGGCCAAAACCAAAATAGCTGAAATCAAATTGGCTCCACCTGTAAACTGATGTGTTTTTGACCCAGCAAAAATAGCCAGCTCCAATTGATACATTAATGGATTGATAATTAATATTCCTAAAAGTCCATAGACGACTGATGGAATCCCTGCTAACAATTCAACTGCTGATTTTACAATATTTCTCACTTTTGGATTAGCAATTTCAGCTAAGTTGACAGCTGTTAAAATTCCAATAGGAACTCCTATCAAAATTGCAAAGAATACCCCAACAATTGATGTTAAGATTATATTAAGAATACCATAATGTGGATCAGCTGCAGTTGGTGCCCATACATTGCTGAATAAAATTTCAGTTAATCCAACTTCAAAAATAGCTGGCGTTCCTGAAACAAACATATATGCTGTAATCCCAACAACAGCTACAATAGAAACAACAGCACAACAAGTAAAAATAATAGACGCTATTTTTTCTACCATTGATTTTGTTTTTCTATTTGCAATAATAGATATCATCTTCTTTTCCATATTTAACCCCTTCTTTTATATATAGCTCCACAAATCAATGCTAGTTTATATCTTTTCACGTAAAAGAAATAGCAATATTTTGTATAAAAAATGTTAAGATTATGTAAAATATTTAAATTTCTATGTATTTAATCCATGATTTTCGATGTTTTTTACATTTATTTCTTTACTTTTTCTTTACAAACAGTATAACTTTAAAATTTATTTTTATACAAAAAAAGAGGCATAATCCTATGCCCCTTAAAAGATTATTTTGCTGAAACTAAACCAACAGATGAGATAACTTCTTGTCCTGCATCACTATTAATGAATTCAAATACAGCTTGAACTTGAGCTGATTGTTCACTGATTTCACCTTTAGTTGCCATAACGAATGGTCTTTGTAAAGTATATGAACCGTCTTTTACTGTTTCTTCACTTGGTGCAACACCGTCTAATTGTAATGCTTTAACTTTATCATTTAATGCATCTAATGAAATATATCCAATTGCTCCTGGTGTAGATTGTACAGCTGCAGCAACTGCTCCAGTTTCATTTAATGTTTGAGCTAATTGACATTGATCAGCGATATCTAAGATTTCTTCGAATGCATCTCTTGTTCCTGAACCACTTTCACGTCCAATAACAACGATATTTTGGTCAGCTCCACCAACTTCGCTCCAGTTAGTAATTTTTCCAGTGTAAATATCTTTTAATTGTTGAGTTGTTAAATTTGTAGCTGTATTCGCTGTATCAGTAACAACTGCGATACCATCTAAAGCAACAATATTTTCTACTAAACCAGCTGCTTTTTCTTCATCAGTTAAAGCTCTTGATACATCTCCAATATCAGCAGTTCCATTTGTTACTGCTTCAACCCCAGCACTTGAACCTGTAAATTGTGGTTCTAATTGTAAATTTGGATAAGTTTCTACAATACCTTCTTTTAATCCATTAACAAGTTTTTCCATTGATGTTGAACCATTTAAAGCAACAGTTCCACTCACATCTCCACTTCCTGAAGCAGCCGCATCGCTACCTCCATCATTATTTCCGCATCCTACCAAGCTAAAGCTTAATACACATGCTAATAATAAAGCTCCGAATTTTTTCATATTTTAACCCTTCCTTTTTATCATTTATCATTCGTCTTTATTGACAAACATAGTGTATATCTTTTTAAATGGTGGAAAAATCATATTTTTGTATAAAATTTGTTAAGATTACGTAAAAACACATGATTATTTGAAGCAATAATCTAAATAAAATCCTAAGCCTCCGCTTAACACATAAACTTTCTGATATCCTCTTTGCATCAGAATTCTGGCACAATTATAAGCTCTGACTCCAACTGCACAATATATCACAACGGTCTGTTTTGGATCTATTTCCTGATAACGATGGATTAATTCACCGTATGGAATATGATAAGATCCTTCAATATATCCAGCTTTTCTTTCATCGTTTTCTCTGACATCCAATGTGATGACATGATCTTTGACTTGTTGATATTCATCAGGCAGCATCAACTGTATATAACCATTTTGCATATTCTCAGCGACATATCCTACCATATTGATTGCATCCTTAGCCGAAGCAAACGGTGGAGCATAAGCGATATGAAGATCTTTTAAATCCGTTACTTTTCCATGATAATGAATAGCTGTGGAAATCACATCAATACGTTTATCAACACCTTCATAACCTATAACCTGTGCTCCTAATATGTTCTGTTCAAGGTCATAGATCACCTTTATTGTCAGTGGCTTGGCTCCAGGATAGTATCCCGCATGGGATTTTTGTTGGATAATAACCACTTCATAATCTTGATGTCTATGTAAACCTTGAGCCTGTAATTGTTTTTCATTGAAGCCAGTGCTTGCTGCGGCCATCTCAAAAACTTTAATAATACTACTTCCTAATGATCCTAGATATTTTTGAGGATGCCCTGCTAGATTATCTGCCAGAATTCGACCTTCTTTGTTAGCCGGACCTGCTAAAGGTATCATTGTTTTTTGATGATGAATATAATGTTCAACTTCAATCACATCTCCAACTGCATAGATATCTGGAATATTTGTTTTTAAATATTCATCTACAACAATACCACCTCTTGCATTACAGTCAATTCCAGCTTTTTTAGCTATTTCACTTTGTGGCTTTACACCGACTGAAAGAATGACCAAATCATAACTTTTTGTAAAAGAGTTCGTTTTGACTTGTATTTTGGATTGATGATCTTCAAAAGCTAATAATTCTGTATTCAAATATAAATGAATACCTTTTCGATTTAAATATTTATGTATGGGCTGAACCATCTCAAAATCTAAATTATTTAAGATTTGTGGTCCTTTTTCTATAACATCAACATCTACATTCAATTCTTTTAAATTTTCAGCTGTTTCAATCCCTACAAAGCCTCCACCAATAATACATGCTGTGTGCATATTTTCCAGTTCCACTTTTTGGCGTATTTTTTCAAAATCATCAATTGTCCATAATTGTTGAATATCAGGATGATCAATTCCAGGAATCGGCAATCGAATAGGCGATGATCCTGTCGCAATAACCAGCTGATCATAATTTTCTTCATAAGTTTCTCCTGTCATATGATTATAAACGGAGATACTCTTGTTTTCAGGATGAATCGCTGTGACTTCACTCGCCACTCTGACATCAATCTGAAAACGATCATAAAATAATTGTGGTGTCATCAACAGTAAATCCTCTTTACCTTGAATTTCACCAGATACATAATAAGGCAATCCACAATTGGCATAAGACACATAATTTCCCTTTTCAAAAACAATCATTTCTACATCTTTATTTAATCTTCTCAGTCTGGCAGCTGTTGTGGCTCCAGCAGCTACACCTCCAATAATTAAAACTTTCATTATCTTCACCTTCCTATTTTTATTGTAAAGAACTTTTGATATAAAGTAAAATAACGTGCATTAAAAAAGGCATTTTATGAGTTTTTCATAAAATACCTGATGACTCTATAAATCACATATTCCTTTGCTTTCACCATACATGCTATACCAGTCGGCATTGAAATCATCTACTGCTTTTTCTATGCTTGGATTCTTGAAAATCTGTTTCAAGATCTCTACTGGTGCTGTAATGGACTGCGCTCCATAATTGAAGGCATCTCTAATCTGTTGCACTCCCTTGAATGATGCTGCGACTATCTTTGTATCATATCCATCCATGACAATACGATTTGATAATTCATTGATGAGCTCCATTGGATCTGCTCCTAGATTTCC
>NZ_NFLD01000057.1:0-7806 GCF_002160725.1 Massilimicrobiota sp. An142
AACAAAAGTAAAGGAAATAAGATAATAAATAGATAATTATACTTAACTACAAGTAAAAAAGACACTCTTTTATTTCCAAAAAAATAAAAAAGAGCCAACTTACTAAGTTGACTCCATTGCGCCCATTTTATGGGCTTTTTTTAATTTAGAAATCAAAATTGATACATTTTCGATACATTTTATCTTTGTATTTTTGTAATAAAAGTATTAAAAAAGCACCTGAAAAGTGCTTAATTGTATAGATTATCAGTGACACCAATAAGATCAGTATCGTCTAAATTTGTATATATATCCATTGTTGTATTGATATTGGAATGTTTGGCCAACATTTGTGCTGTTTTTATGTCTATTTTCTTTCTGATGATCTGAGTGACAAATGTATGTCGCAACATATGAAAATAAAAATCAAAACCATTCTTCTTTCCTAGCTTATAGCATTTGTCTACAGCTGATTTATAGCTGAGATAGTTCATGTCATTGTTGAAGCAAACCGGATCGGTTACAGGGTATTTATGAAAATGCTCAGTTAATATATTCACTAATTCATTTGGTATTGGTATGACAGCAGTTGACGATTCTGTTTTATATAATTCTCTATTTCATCATGAAGTTGCTTTTTTATGGTTATTGTCTTATTTTTTAAGTCGACATCTACTCTTGTCAATGCCAGAACTTCAGCTATTCTTATGCCTGTATAAAGGCCGATATAAAGCATGATGATATAACTATCATATCTTATCTTTTGATTGAGGTTGGATGGCTTAATGACTCAATGAGCGTATTGAATTGTGCTATTGTGATAGTATTATTTTTAGTTTCTTTTTTACCGCTGATATTTAAACGAGAATAGGGTATTCTTTTTATATAGTATGCATAGACAAATACTATGTTTATAATTGATTTAACGACTTTACATGTATTATGTGAATATGTTTTCTCATAATTATTTAGTAGCTCCTGAATCAGATCATAATTGATCTTGGTGATATCTATATGTCCTAGATACTTTTTGATTATTTTTGAATAGAGTTGTTTTCTGCTGCTGAATGTTCTTTCTCTGATATCAGCAGATCGGATATATTCATTAAAGACATCATCAAAGTTTTTTGACTTTGTTATGTATATTCCATTTTCAAACTCTTGTTTTTTCATGGATTCATGAAGCAGGGCTTCTTTTTTTGTATCAAATCCATTTTATATATATCTCTTTTTGACACCGTATTTATCAGTGTATTGAAAATTGACCTGATATTTATATCCGTTCTTAGATTTCTTGGATGCTCTTTTATAAATAGGCATAGATTACACACGTCCTTTCATTTATATTTGCCTTAGACGTGCTCTTATGATAAAATTGAGTACGTAAAAGGACTTTTGGCCGTTATTTTACATTAGTGATATTGGCGTATCACATTCTAGTGGTGGTATCTTTACGGAAACCATTGCATAACCACTCTATTGGCGTAGGGTGGTTTTTATATGCAGAAAAGCACCAGCTTTCGCCAGTGCTTTTCAGTGTTACTCCAGTATTACCACTCAAACGGTGGATAACCTTAGATATACACGTATATTACCATCAAACTTTTAAAATGTCAATATCTTTTCATTTTACGAAAAATGATATGATGTAATATTGTGTATATAATATAGTATGCATTGGCTTGAAAAAAATTATTCATTTTCACCAAATAAATATAATTTTAAATTGTTTTTTATATTTTGTTTTTCAGCAGCATTCAAGACAATAGTTTTACCAGCTTTATCACATAATGGTCTAACGACTCTTTTTACACTGACACGTCTTATATCATTTAGTTTGGCATAATTGACATCTCCATTTACTGTAATAGGTACATTAAAGTAATATTTAGATGCTCTTTTCTTTGATGTAATAGGTATAACAATATAACTTGAATCACTAGGATTTTTAACAGAAACATTCTTTCTGAAAATAATAGCAGGTCTTAATTTATGTAATTCAGAGCCAACATTTTCACCAATTTCAATATAATACAATCCCCACTTGATTAGTCCGGGATTTCTTTTTATCGACTTATGAAATTGGATATTTGTTTTATGCTCAAACCAAGTAATATATTTATAATGATCTTCTGTAGTGCTATAATCAACATTTTGAATATTCATTCTTCTTATACTTCCTAGTTGATGATAAGTGTGAAAAACTTTATGGCATAATTTGGCTAAAACACTTTCAGAAATATCTAAATATTCTTCATAAGAAATTGTTATACGTTTCCCTCTTAAGCTTAATTGTTTTCCAATAAGATTTTCTTTGATTTCAAAAGCTTCAAGTGGATAAGCAACTTTATTCATTCTAGATATTTTTATATAAAATTTATTTTCATCTATTTCATCCATTGGAACAATACAAACTCTTTTGGCTAAATTGGTGTGGCACAAATAAATGCATAGATTATTCGTTGTGCCATCTAAAGGATTTTTATAATAATGTACATTACCGAACCATAAGTCAGTAGTTGCATTTGTTTTAGATGTGCTCATTCTATTCCTCCTTGAATCTCTCATTACCCTGTTGGTAGCAGGGGAGTTTTTTGTTTTATAAATCTATATTTAGGTTTTCTCTGTAGAACATTATTTCAGTACCGATATATTTTCTTTCAACTGTATAAGTTAATTGATATGTTTGATAGTTTGAGAAATCATACATTCTAATAATTTCATCAACATTGTCGTATGTTACAATCCAGGGATAATTTAATTCTCTTACTATTTCAGCAATTTCCCTATGATCTTGAATGGTAAAATAGTTTTGATATAATTGACTACCCTTTTTAAAATAGGGAGGATCAATGAAGAAAAATGAATTATTAGGGAAGTTTAATCTTAGAAAATCACGTGCATCAAAATCAAATATTTGAATTTTATCTCTATTATCATAAATTTGTTGTACACGTTTGATTAATTTTGATTTATTAAATCTGCAATCAATTAAATAATTGCCGTTTTGTTTATAACCACCGATAGGGCCAGCTGTTATTATTCCAGATCTATTCGTTCTATTTAAATAGAAAGCTGCAAACCCTAATTCCAATACATTGTCAGGTTTCGAATCATATATGTTTTTTTGGTGTTCTCTCTCCTCGATTGATATAGGAGCATCTCTAATTAGTTCGATAAACTGAGGTCCAAAATTTAATATTGCAGACCAAACAGAGTAGATGGCAGGATCAATATCATTTAGGATGATGTTGTCAACTTGACCGTTAAATAATAAATTCAAGGCCAAGTTTGCTCCACCAGCAAAAGCTTCAATATATGTACAACCAATTAGATTGTTTTGTTGTAATATTTCTAATGTTTGATTATACATTTTACCTTTGCCACCAGGATATCGTAAAGGTGAATAATGTGCCATAATAATACCTCCTTATGCGTATTGTAACAAAATTCGCAAAGAAAGGCCAATTATATTTAAACTCTTTCATAAGTCAAAATATAATTAAGTATATCGAATAATATACCCGAAGTATAATTATGAAGAATACTTAAATCATCAGATAATAAATAAGGGTGATGTATTAATAAATCTAAATTATCTTTAGTAGCAAAGTTTCCAAAGAAAGTTCTAAAATATTTGTTAATATTCCTGTTATAGAATATATCAGTATTGTTTTCTAGTGCATTATTGATTTTTTCTATCATTTTGCCTAGGTTTGCATCACCGTTATTATGACATTTTGAATATATATTTGGATGATATACAGATAACCAATATTTTAAGCATTGTTCAATTAATGCTCTAATTAAATAATATGTTGATAATTTGTATGTTTTATAAAAACCATATTGACCACCAGAAAGTTTCTCTAATTCTTTACGTATATTTATAAATGCTAGATGTTGTTCTTTTGGTATTTTTGAATTCTTTGTGACATATAGCTCTTGTAATCTAAATTTTTTTGGCTCTGGTTTAGAATCATTTTTGTTGTTAAAAATATTATCGTTTTCATAATTATCTTGATTTATATTATCAGGATTTTTTTTAGACGATAATTGATTGTCCATACTATTTATTGATTTAGATGAATCATCATTTTCTAAATTTGGCTTTGCATTTTCTTTATTATTTGTTTTATTGTTTGTACTACTAATTTGACTTTTTATTTTTTCGAATTCATTATTTAATTCGGAAAATAGTATTTTTCTTGCGTCTGCATTAGTTATTATGTGATGTGTCTGTCCTTCAATTCTATCTGTTATTAGTTTAAATTTAATTTTAAAATCTTCCAAATCTATTTTAATTTCATATTTATCATTTGTTTTTTGTATGCCTAGCCATGCTTGTCCATCACGTGTGAATAAACGTTCCCAATTTGTTTTTGTTATCTTTTCACGTTTTTTACTAGAAAGTATATTATTTTCTTCTAATAAGTTTAAAAAAGCGTAAATTGGATCTTTCTGACCCTTGTTTCTTTTATGGCGAGCTTTTTCGTTAGAACCCCAAGTTACTGTTCCTATTCCATTTTGCTCACCTTGATGCTTTAATTCCATAGCATGTTCTAAGATATTAGCATCTTTTGTTATATAACACATAATTTCTTGAGGGGGTGCATCAAAATCTTGTAACAAACTTTTTACACGTGCATATAATTTAATGTTATTTGATACAATTAATTCTGGATTATTTAAAATTTTAAATGCTGCAACTCTTCTGTTGCCTTCTTTGCTATACAAAGTGTTTTTATCAGTAAGTAAAAGACCAACTATATCAATAGGATTTTGACCATATTCTAATATATCTTTCATTAAGTTAAAAATTTTGTTGTCAAAGTTTCTAGTTTTCATTAATGTTTCTAAAGTAAATTTATCTTCCTCTACAGGATCATGCCTCGGATTAGTAGGATCAAGACTTATATCATTTATATTTACTTTTGCATATCCTTCTTTATATTCCATATCATGTTATCCTCCCCGTATATTTAAACACAAATTGTGTTTTTGCTAATTCAAAATATATTTTTCTTTCATCTCTTTTACCATCATGTGAGTTTCTTGCTACTGATATGATAAACATCTTGAATTGATGATTGCAAGATATTCATTCCCATTATAGTATGTAAAGTCATTCACATAGCTTGGCATATTTGTAATTTTTAAGTTAATGTTATTCCAACGTAGAAAATCTTCAACGCACATAATTATCACACCTTACTTAGTTTCTTTATTAAATGTGTCGATAATCTTTAATATTTGTGTTAAGTCTTGTGGTTCTAATTTCTTTGCTTTATCAAATAAAATAACTAATTGTTTATTTGCGTGTATCTCGTTGTACAAATCAACAAGATTAGGATAGTTATCTTTAAGGTATTCAACATTTTCTTCGTAGTTTTCTAAACTATCATTTTTATATCCGTATATGAGTTCATCAGTAGTGATATTAAAAATATCAGCTAATTTTTGAATGACGCTAATTCTAGGCATTACTTTTCCTGATAACCAATAAGAAATGGATGATTCGCTTTTCCCAACTAATTCTCCTAATTCTTTCATCGTTAAATTTTTGCTATTCATTAAACTTCTAAGTATCTCAGGGAATTTTACCTCTTTTTTCATAAACTCACCATCCTCAACATTATTCTAACATTAAACAAAATATATCTCAAGAATTCTCTTGAATAAAATTCATGAACAATCTTGAATAAAATTCAAATTATCATTAATTTGAATTAAATACGAGTCTATAATAAATAAAAAATATCTGATGAATATTTTTGCTATTGGACATTTTCCTGCTACTTGTAGAATCCAATGTTATAAAATAACAATAAAATTAGTCACTAAAGATAATATTTGCTAAGAAAATGAGAATGTTATTGAGAGTGGATTAGGAGAATAGAATCATGCAAAGATGGAACAGACTTACTCAAAAGATTTAGCTGTTTACTTAGTTGAACATGATCAAATTGTAGGAGGATTGATTGGATATACCCATGGAGATTAGCTTTTTATAAGGTGGTTATGGATTTCACCTTTATTAAGAGGACAAAATAAGGGAACAGAAGTATTATGAAAAGCAGAAGCAGTTGCGAAAGAAAGAGGCTGTCAATATAGTTTTCTAGATACATATGAATTTCAGGCACCAGATTTTTATATGAAATGAGGTTATCAGGAAATCTTCAGTATGCAAGAACATCCTGCAACAGGGAAACACTATTATATGAAAAAATCACTTATTTAAAAATTTTTTCAAGATATGTTATTTAGCTTGTGATTTGAATTCAATCTATCATATAATATACTTATCGAATAATTATAAATTAAGGGAGGAAATTATGTGAAAAAAAATGGAATTTTAGATGTTAAGTATTCTTTAACACAAATTCTTTACTTTGCATCCTACAGTGCTCTTATGGGATATGCATCTGTATATCTATTAGATCGAGGTGTGTCGAATTCTTTAATTGGAACGACTTTGGCATTGGTTAGTATTATTGCAGTATTTACGCAACCTATGGCTGCCTCAGCAGCTGATAAAAAAGTGATTAGATTACAACCATTAATTATTGTGATATTAGCTTTAGCCGTCATATTGTCATTAGGTCTGTATTTCTTTAAATTACCAACAATAATATTATTATGTGTGTTTGTTGGAGTTGTCACATGTATGATGACAATTCAACCATTATTAAATTCATTAGCATTTCTTTTTGAAAAATATGGTATTGAAGTGAATTATGGATTAGCTAGAGGATTAGGAAGTGCTGCCTATGCCCTTGCATCTGCTGTGCTGGGTTATCTTGTAGAAGATTTTGGAACAAGCATGATTCCATTATTCTATATTATTGGAAATATCTTATTAATTGTCGTTGTCTATACATATGTTGTACCAAAGAATCAAAGACATGTTGTACATCGTGAAGAGAATCAGCATGAAGAAGTTAAACAGGAACAATTATCATTCTTTCAATTTTGTTCAATATATAAAAAATTTATGATTTTTGTTGTGGGTGTTATTTTAGTTTTCTTTACACATACAATTATTAATAATTTCTTTATTCAAGTCATTACTCCTATTGGTGGAACTGAAAGTCAAATGGGAATCGCTGTATTTATTGCTGCAATTGTTGAATTACCAGCTATGGCTATGTTTAATGTTATGCGTAAGAAAATAGATTGTTCAACATTATTAAAAATATCTGTGATTATTTTTGGATTGAAACACTTATTAACTTTTTTAGCAACTAACGTCTTTATGGTTTATGTTGCACAAGTTTTACAAATTGGTGCTTATGCTATCTTTATCCCTGCTAGTGTTTATTATGTTAATGAGGTTATTTCTAAACCGGATCTTGTTAAAGGGCAATCTATGGTTACAGTTGGAATTACAGCCAGTGGTATTATTGCTAACCTTGCAGGTGGAATCTTATTGGATACTATTGGTGTTCATGATTTATTAATGATTGGTGTTGTTGTATCTGTTATTGGAGCTTTGATTGTTTTCATGTCTATTGAAAAGAAAAGAGCTTCTATTGAATAGATCATAACGAGCATAGAGAAATCTATGCTTTTTTTATATTATAGGAATTTGGTTTCGTTTGGTCGATAAATGCTTAAAGCAAATATTAACAATGAGCAAAATAAAAAGTAATGCACCAGCATTACTCTATTTTTCTGCATGCAAAAACGTAACCAGATATATCATTTTTTGACCTGGTGCATTGTTCCTTTTCCACATTTCATGCAGATGCATGACAGTTCATCATCTCCATCAGCCTCCGCTATTTCACTTAATATGTATCCGTCAAGTTCCATTTCACATCCGCA
>NZ_NFLD01000058.1:0-7222 GCF_002160725.1 Massilimicrobiota sp. An142
GGTCAATCATGTTTGGACATGATTGACTATAATTGTGTATAAATATAAGTGGTGCACTTTATGCGATTGAGGTGGTGCAGATGTCTGCGACTACCAGTGCTTTTACATGCGAATAATCACATTCATTAAAAAAATTGTTATTCATCAAAAGAAAGACTATTTACTTTTATTAAGTATCTTAACATTGATAGCTTCTTTTGAATTTTGTTTTATTGCCATGTATGATCATCTTTCGCGTTTAGATTTAAAAATTGACTGGATGACATTCAGGGCAATTGCCTTTATTCCATTTTTAACCTTAATGATAGCAGTTGTATTGAGTGTTTTTGTTGCGAAATATTTTATTCAAAATAAAAAACATGAATTTTCAATGTTATTACTTTTTGGAAGAAAACCCAAAGATTTATTTCTTTATCTGATAATTCAATATGGTATCATGTCTTTGATTGCTTTTTTTCTAGGATTCATTTTAGGTATCTTGATTATGAAAGGTATCAATATTTATCTGATCCATATTCATATGAATTATATTTTCCAATATCATTTCTTAAATACATTTTTCTTGTATACTTTCTTTTTAATCTTTACTGTGATCTTTATTTTAGCAATAAGTGCTCAACAGTTTACGGAGATTGATACTCATATTATAGAAACAATAAATCATAAGAATATGCAAAAAGTGACACCTTATATGATTTCTATGAGTCGTCATGATCAAAAACGTAAGGTTCCAACCGGTCAGATCATTTCATCCCTATTCACTCTCTATATCTTTTTCTACTCATTATATGCATTAGCGACTGATTCATTATTTGAAAATAAATTCATTTATTTTGCATTATTTCTAATATCTATTGCTTCCATTATTAATACTTTCATTCCACTTTTATTCGATCTATTTCACTCAACACTTCTTCATCACCCACTCTTATTCAACAGCATTTCAAGCTTTATTGATTTAACCAATCAGCTTGTTTCTATTGCTAATATTCATTCCATTGTCTTACCTACAATGTTTATCTTTGTATTAATGAGTGGTGACATGAGTTATATAACCCCATTCATTATCCCGTGTTTTATTATGATGCTAATCATGTTGTTACTATGTTTTATTATCAAGTATTCACTATATATCAAATCCATAATGCATATTTACGCAACACAATATGCTTTAGGTTATAGTCCAAGTAAACTTTTTCAAATTTCTATATTTAAAAATCTTTTATTTCTTATATTAGTTATCTTTATACCATTTGTTTACATCTATTCTTTAGGGGATTATATTATCACTCATCAATTTCTCACAAGCCAAGTGATGTATAGCTTAGAATGTTTATATTTGGTTTTATATACTTTGCTTATGATTTATATTATCTTGAAAGAAAGACACTGTATAAAGGAGGTCATCAACAATGTCAAATATCTTAATAGAGGCGAATAATATATCAAAAATATATGATCAGGATATATTCTTAAAACGAGGAAAAAATATCTATGCTTTAAATAATGTCAATTTCCAACTTCAAAAAGGTGATTTTATCTGTATTATGGGACCTTCTGGTTCTGGGAAGAGTACATTATTAAATTGTTTATCAACATTAGATCAACCTAGTCGTGGTGATATACAAATCTTTAATCAGTATATTTCTCAAATGCATAAAAATGACTTATGTGAATTTAGATATCAAAAATTAGGTTTCGTTTTTCAAAATCATAACTTAATTCCTTATCTATCTATTTATGATAATATTGCTGCTCCTATTATTCTAGGTAATCAAAAAAGTCAAGATATTGAAAACAGAATCAAAAATCTTGCGAAAGATTTAGAAATCGAAGGTATTCTTGATAAATTTCCACATGAATGTTCAAGTGGTGAATGCCAGAGAACCGCTATTGCACGTGCTTTAGTCAATGAACCAGAAATTCTATTTTGTGATGAACCTACAGGTAATTTGGATTCTAAAAATTCTCATAAGCTTTTAACAATTCTATCGCATCTCAATCAACGTGATACAACAATTGTTTTAGTGACACACGATCCTATGATTGCCAGTTATGGAAAAACAATGATGTATTTATATGATGGTGGTATTAAAGCTGTTGTCCAAAGAAATCAAGCAACACAAAGGGAGTTCTTAGACCAAATTAACCAAGTCGTTCATCAAGATACATTGCTTTATGAATTTGATCAGACAAGCCCTTTACAATCTACCAATCCTGCTCCTACAACTGAAAAAATCAAAGTTGATAATCAAGATAAAGCATTTATATCCAGACAAACTGTTTATATGGTATTGGATGGATTCAAAAGTGATGAAAATATCTTAAAAAATAGTACACCGCTTTATATTCATGGTACTCACATATCTTATCAGAATGTTCATCATGATGATATTGAATTTGATTTCAAGGATATTCAAGAAATCAGAATGGATTTAACTGCACAGTTTGTTATTTTTGGTATATATAGTGAATATGTCTTTCATATTCTATTAGATTGTGTCAGTCCTCAAGGAACATATAAACTTAAAGTAAAAAATAAAGATGATTTCATTCATATTATTGATTACTTCCATCAAAATCATGTTAAAGTTATTGATCCCCGACACATTGAAGATGCTTATCATCAATATCCTGATGATTATTCTCGTCAAAAATATTATAAAAGAACTCACAAAGATCTATTGAAAAAGAAATAAAAACCTGCTCATATGAACAGGTTTTTATGTTCTTCAATCATTCAAATGAATTCTCAGATTCTATTTTCATCTTGAGTATCTGTATATTTTAAGTCATCATATCATTATCAACTGATTAATAACCATTCTGACATAATGTCATTGAAGTCAGTCATCTTATCATCATGATTCTTTCATCTCTTACAATCTTTTTTTTGAATAAAAAATAAATATATTATTGGAATATAAATGATTATTCCAATAGGTATTATTTTTAAAAAGTGAGATTGTAAAAATGTGATAGAAGATAACATAAATGTTAATTGAGCCATATCAGCAGTAAATTCATAAAATGAGAATTTAGTAATTAATATAATGATAAAATATATAATATAGTAAAATAAGACTATTTTATCTAATGATGTAATATAAGATAAGTGTATACTCATTCTATAATAAACAAAGAATATAGCAAGTAATAGCAAACTACTCCCTATCAGAACATTTGAAAATTCATTAAATTGAATAATCGTGCTAGTTTGATCGAACGCACCTATTGGAGCTATATATGTTAATAAATCGTTTTCTTTTAAATATATGGACACTGATATAACAACAATAAAGAAACAAATCTTTATAAAAAATATATTTTTTTCATTTTTACCTCCACTTGTCTTTATATTGTCATTTCATGTTCAGTATATTAAGTCTTATGATTCTTCAATAACTCCCATTAATTCTAAGATTCTATTTAAATCTTTAGTATCTGTATATTTCAAAGTAATTGTATGATCATCAACTTTAATTTTTGTGCGGTATTTTTTACGTAATAATCCTTCTACATAAACATATTCTTGAGGTTTCACTTCTTTAGGTTTAGACTTTCTTGCTTCTTGAAGCTTGATTCCTTTGACAATATCTTCAACTTCTCTTACAGATAACTGTTGTTCAATAGCTTTTTTTGCAACTTCTAAAGCTTTCTTTTCATCAATTGTAATTAAAGGCTTGATATGTCCCATTGTGAGTGTGCCTTCTAAAACATAGTCCTGTAATTTTTGAGGCATCTTTAAAAGTCTAACAGTATTCGCTACATGAGCTCTAGACTTACCAATACGCTTTGCTAATTCTTCTTGCGTTAATTTGAGCTTTTTCATCATATTCTGATAAGCTTGAGCTTCTTCAATTGCATTTAAATCTTCACGTTGAATATTTTCCAGCAATGCAATTTCCATCATTTGCTGATCTGTAAATTCTACGATAATAGCTGGAACTTCTGTTAAACCAACAATCGAAGCTGCACGATAACGTCTTTCTCCAGCAACAATTTCATAACCTTGAATCGCTTCTTTTAAGATAATTGGCTGAAAAATCCCATGTTCTTTGATAGATTGTGCTAATTCATTCAATTTTTCTTCATCAAAATGTTTTCTAGGTTGATAAGGATTAGGACGAATCTGATCAATGGGAATCTGAACTTGTGCAAATTGAGATGGTTTTTTCTCAATTGCATCAATCATTGTTTGAATATCTTCACCTTGAAATAATTCATTTAAACCTTTACCTAAACCACTTTTTTTCTTTTTACTTGCGGCCATTTCGTTTCACCACTTCCTTAGCCAATTTGGCATATGCTTTTGCGCCCTCAGAATGAGCATCATAATCAAAAATATTTAATCCTTCAGATGGTGCTTCAGACAATTTAATATTTCTAGGAATCACAACATCATATACTTTTTCTCTAAAGTATTTTCTAACTTCCTGTGAAACTTCCACTCCTAAATTGGTACGTGCATCCAACATTGTAAGTAAAACACCTTCTATAGTTAAGTTTTCATTAAAAACCTTTTGTGTTAATAAAATTGTATTCAACAACTGTGTAAGTCCTTCTAAGGCATAATATTCACACTGTACAGGAATCAATACAGAATCCGAAGCAGTTAAAGCATTTGTATTCAATAAACCAAGTGCCGGTGGACAATCAATAATCACATAATCGTATTTATTTTTATATTCACCTAATGCCTTTTTCAGTCTTTGTTCTCTTCCAGATTTGACTTGTGAAAGTTCAATTTCAACACCAGCCAAATCAATATTTGCTGGAACAATGTCAAGGTTATCTACACCAGAAGGAATACTAATATCTTGAATAGGCATTTGCTGTGCGATAGCATCATAAATTGTGTATTCTAAAGATGCACGATCAACACCTAATCCCTGTGTCGCATTTGCCTGAGGATCAATATCAATTAATAAAACTTTTTTACCCATATATGCAAGAGCTGCACTTAAATTAACACTTGTTGTTGTTTTACCAACACCACCCTTTTGATTTGTAACAGCTATAACCTTTGACATTTTCTTTCCTCCTTATCTTTTTATTCCTATTTTCTCTCCCATAAGCACACGTGTTTCATCATTATTTTGAGAGTTTTTAATAATATCTTCATCTATAACAACTATATCTTTTTTAAACAAAACAACTATTGTTGATCCACCAAATTCAAAATATCCTTTTTCTTCTCCGCGCTGAAATGATGTCTTGGAATGATTCACAATTTTTCCTACCATCATTGCGCCTACTTCCATATAAATAACATCCCCAAAGTGTTGTGTATGTAACAATGAATATGAACGTGAATTCTGTTTATAAATGGGGTAATAATCATTTGCAACAGGATTAACAGTATGAAAAATACCAGGTATATAAATATCCTGTTCTTTTGTTCCATCATCAATATAACAATAACGATGATAGTCGTCTACCGTCAACCTAAAAATCAGACATGTTCCACCATCATATTCCTGAGCTAACGATTGATTCTTCAATAAATCAGATAAAGAATAGACGGTATCCTTTATTGTTAAACATGTATCTTGATGAATTGGATAATAGGTTAATTTAGAATCTGCAGGTGCAATCAAAAGATCATGTTCCATACAAATGGGTCTTGCTTCTTTTTTTATTTTTCTAGTAAAAAAATCATTATAACAGCTATATTCCTGTTTTTCATATTGACTCATATCAATTTGATTTTGTTGAATAAACGGCTGTATCTTACGTTTTGAAAATCGACTATTCATATAACAGCCACCAATGTGGGTAATAAAAGGAAGGGTTAACACTTTTAGTGCACATCTTCCTAAAAAATGACTGTATAAAAATTTTAATAATTGATTTTGTCTTTGATTGACAATGAGTTCTTGTCCACTTCGGTCAAATATTCTCATAACATCAACAATCCTGTACAAATCAAAATACCCATAACAAGCATAACTAAAATGCCTTTTAAACCAGGTTTTCTTACTTGAAAATTAATAATAAATGCCCATGCGACAACAAACATAACCAATGCATATATACTATACGTCAACTCAGCTGTCAAAACATGTCTTAATAAATAGATAGCTGGAAAGATTAATGCTGCACTTGTAACAGGTAAACCCTGATAGTATTTTCTTTTTTCTGTGGTTTCTTTTTGTCGCATTTCTTCAACCACATTAAAATATCCCAGTCTACTAATAGCACATAAAGCATATAACGCAAAAATAAAAAACCATAACCAAGTTACACCACACACAATAGAATCCATCATGGTATATCCAATAATAGCTGGAAAAATACCAAAGCTAAACATATCAGCTAATGAATCAATTTGTATCCCAAACTTTTTCTCTTCCTCTGTTCTGTCTTTTTTAGTACGTGCTACCATTCCATCAAAAGAATCAAAAGCACCACTTAATAATAAGCAAATAAGTGCTCCACTAAAATTTCCTTTAAATGCCAAATGCGTTCCAAACAAAGCACTTATCAAACTTAAATAAGTTAATATGACAGTATAATTATAAAAACCAATCATATCTTTCTCCCACACATTTTATTTTAACGGTTGTATTATAGCATACTTCTACATTTTTTTATAGGACTTTTCTATAATAGAAGAAATTTCATGAATTGTCTACAAAAAAAGAGTTCGATTTCTCGAACCCTGACTATTTATTCAATCGTAATTGTATTGTTGTTTTCGATGACTTTCATATCCTGTTTTGGTATTGATATTCTCAAGACTCCATCTTCAAATTTAGCCTTGATATCGCTTTGTGGTACACTTTCTCCCACATAGAAGCTTCGACTCATGCTTCCTGCATATCTTTCCTGTCGGATATATTGTCCTTCTTTATTCTTCTCATCTTTATTTAAGCTCTTTTTAGCTGAGATTGTCAAATATCCATTGTCAAATGACAATTCCACATCTTCTTTCTTGAAGCCTGGAAGATCCACATCTAATTCATATGTTCCTTCTGTTTCTCTGACATCTGTCTTCATCACATTTCTTGAATGTTTTCCATACAATGGATTTTTCTTTCCAAAGAATTCCTTGTCAAAATCATCAAACCAGTCATCAAATAAACTTTCTCCAAAAATACTAGGCATTAACATATATATCACCTCTTATGAATAATTCTAAGCATTGTTAGAGAATGAACAATGTTTGATATGAGAAGTAAGGAATGCCTTTTTTATTCTCTTTCCTTATTTCTATTTA
>NZ_NFLD01000059.1:0-7188 GCF_002160725.1 Massilimicrobiota sp. An142
TAAAATCGTTCATGAGGAACCTCCTTTCAAGATATAAATGTCTGCAAACATATATTATATCAGGAGGTTTCTTTTTATTATGAAATTACCCCATTTAGAAATTAAAGCAGAAAAAGGCATACCCCGTAATAAAATTAAAGGTTAAGGTTTACCCCGCGATTATTTAATATACCTTTTCTTTTGGGGCTAAAAGTTTACAATTGGTATATTTTCCATTATAATAGAAACAATAATGAGGGGGTAATCATTTATGAACATTGATGGAAAAAAGATTGCAGCAAAGCGAAAAGATGAACTCAAACAAAAGATTGATTTATTAAAAGAAAATGGTCAAAGACTACCAAAATTAACAGTTGTATTAGTAGGTGAAAATCCTGCCAGTCAAACATATGTTCGCAATAAAGATAAAGCATGTGCCTATGTAGGGATGTTATCTGATATTGTGAAACTGGATGAACAGACAACAGAAGAAAAGTTAATGGAAGTGATTCAAAAACTTAATCATGATGATACTGTAGATGGCATCTTGGTACAGTTGCCATTACCACAACATATTCATGAAGACAAAATACTTCATTTAATTGATCCACAAAAAGATGTAGATGGATTTCATCCATCTAATGTAGCTAAACTTGTGTTAGGAGAAAAAGGACTGGTACCTTGTACCCCACAAGGTATGATGGTTTTATTAGATGAAATTCATTATGACTTAACTGGAAAAGAAGTTGTTGTTGTTGGAAGAAGTAATATTGTTGGAAAACCAGTGGCTTTACTATGTTTGCATAAACATGCAACTGTGACAATTGCACATTCCCGTACAATGAATTTAGCCACGTTATGTCAAAGAGCTGATGTCTTAATAGCAGCAATTGGTCAACCTAAGTTTTTTAATAAAGATTATATTAAAAAAGGTGCTGTGGTGTTGGATGTTGGTATTAATCGTGATGAAAATCATAAATTATGTGGTGATGTTGATTATGAAGATGTCAAAGATCTTGTCTCTTATATTACACCAGTGCCTGGAGGTGTAGGACCAATGACAATTGCGATGTTATTGGAAAATACTTATAAAGCTTATCAACAAAGAGAGGAGCACAAAAATGGAATATAATTTAAACGATATTGTTGAAATGAAAAAACAACATCCTTGTAAAAAGTCTAATCAATGGCAAATTATACGTATGGGTGCAGATATCAAAATTAAATGTTTAGGGTGTGGAGCCATTGTTATGTTTTCTCGTCGTGATTTTGAAAAACGTTTAAAAAAGGTTATACCAGCTCATGAAAATACGTCTGATTGAAGAAAAAGATAATAAAGAAGTCGAAAAACTGATTAGAGATTGTCTGATAGAATTTGGTGGTAATAAACCAGGTTGTGCCTGGGAAGATAAAGATTTAGGACAATTTTATCAAGTTTATCAACCTGCTCATAAACAATATCTTGTGGTTGTTGAAAATGATCATGTTGTTGGTGGTTGTGGTATAGGACCAGTGGAAGGCAAAGAAGGTATATGTGAATTGCAGAAAATGTATTGTTATAAGGCGATACGTGGTACAGGCATAGCACAAGAATTATTAAACCTGTCCTTAGATTTTGCAAAGACATACTATCAGCAATGTTATTTGGAAACATTTTCCAATATGATAGCAGCCAATCGTTTCTACTTAAAAAACGGGTTTATTCCGTTGGAACAACCCCTTATTCAAGGACCACATTATGCTTGTGATAGATGGTATATAAAAGATTTATAGGAGTGATTGAGAATGTTATTTGAACATCAATATCAATTTTCTAAACGTATGCAAATGCATGATATTACTGAAATCGTCAAACAGGATATTAATCGCTGCCACATAGATGAAGGAATTGTTGTGGTATATACACCACATACAACGGCTGGAATCACTGTCAATGAAAATGCGGATCCTGATGTTGTTAGAGATATGATCAATGCTTTTGAACGTGCTTTTCCTACAGAACATTTGGATTATCATCATTTTGAGGGGAATTCACATGCCCATATTAAGTCAACTCTTTTTGGCCCAAGTCAGACTTTTATCATTCATCGTGGTCAACTTTTATTAGGAATATGGCAAGGCATTTATCTATGTGAATTTGATGGACCTAGGCAAAGAACTTTTTATGTTAAAATCATGGAGGGATAAGATGAAAGACTTTTATGAAACTTCAAGACTGATTCTTAGACATTTTCGTATGGGAGATGAACAGGCAATATATGAATTATTAAGTGATTCTGATGTTAATCGTTTTTTACCTATGTTTCCATTACAGAGTGTCGAGGAAGCAAAAGATTATTTGCAGACTCACTATTTAGATAAATATAAAAATCAAGATGGTTATTATTATGCAATCTGTTTAAAGGAAAATGATAGACCTATTGGATATATTCAAATCAGTGGTGATGAGAGTCATGATTTTGGCTATGCTTTAAGAAAAGAGTTTTGGCATCAGGGAATAGTGAGTGAAGCAGCTTTAAAAATGCTTGAAGAATTCAAAACATCTGATTTGCCATACATTACTGCAACGCATGATGTTTGTAATCCTCATAGTGGAAATGTCATGAAAAAGATTGGTATGAAATATTGTTATTCTTATAAGGAACAATGGATGCCTAAAAATATTTTAGTTACTTTTAGAATGTATCAGTATCATTTTAAAAAGGATGAGGATTTTATTTATTTAAAATATTGGAATAAATATCCTCATCATATTGAAAAAGACATTTAATGTCTTTTTTTGTTTCTTGACAAAAAAGGACAATATGTCTAAACTAAAAAACGTTAAGGGAGGGAAAATTGTGGATAAAGATAGAATGGGGTCACAAAAAGTTTTAACTTTATTGATTGAACTATCTATACCAGCTATGATTGGGATGATTGTCAATGCTATTTATAATATTGTAGATAGAATGTTTATTGGTAATGCTCCTGATTTAGGATCATTAGGTTTAGCAGGAATTACTGTGTCTTATCCAGTGACTTTAATTTTGATGGCGTTAAGCTTAATGGCAGGAGTTGGAGGAGCTACACGTTTTTCTATTGCTTTAGGTGCTAAGGAAGAGGAAGATGCTAAATATTATCAGGGCAATGCTTTAATGATTACAGTTATCTTTGGTATTGTTTTTATGGTTTTAGGTAATATTTTCATGGATCCTATATTAACTATACTTGGAGCTAGTGAAAAGGTTTTACCTTATGCCAGTGATTACTTGAGTATTATTTTATATGGTGGTGTTTTTCAATGTGTAGCCATGTGTGGAAACAATTTCTCACGTGCCCAAGGAAATGCTAAAAACGCTATGGTTTCACAGCTGTTAGGAGCAGGTTTTAATATTGTTTTTGACTATATTTTGATTGTTCAATTTCATATGGGAATGGAAGGTGCTGCACTTGCGACAATTGGTGGACAATGTTTAAGTATGATATGGCAATTGTCTTTCTTATTTGGAAAAAGAGGAATCATTCCATGTCGTTTATCACATATGAAGTTGAAAAAACATTATACATATATGATTATGAAAACAGGTTTGCCAGCCTTTTTAATGCAATTATCAACAAGTGTTTTAAATATTGTTATTAATGGAACATTAGGTTTGTATGGTGGGGATTTGGCTATTTCAACAGTAGGAATTATTACAAGTGTTCAAACACTTATGTTGATGCCATTAACAGGTATGACACAAGGACAGCAGCCTATTATTAGTTATAATTATGGTGCTAAGAATTATCATCGTGTTAAAGAAACATTAAAGTATACGATTATAGGTTCTAGTATTCTTTCTTGTTTAGGATTTTTAGTGATTCAATTATTCCCATCAATGATTATTTCTATATTTAATCAAGAGCCAGCAATTATTGAATTAGGAAATAGTGCTTTACGCATTTGGTTTATTTGTTTACCATTGGTTGGATGTCAAACAATGTGTGCTAATTTCTTTCAGGCAATTGGAATGGTTAAACAATCCAGCTTTCTTAATTTATTAAGACAATGCTTATTATTGATACCATTGATTTTAATTCTTTCTTGGATTTTTGGATTATATGGTGTCTTTATTGCTGTACCAATTGCAGATTTCATAGCATTTATCATTACAATGTATCTTATTCAAAAACGTTTAAAGACTTTTGTTGTTGCATAAAGAGAAAGTATGATTTTTATGATCATACTTTTTTGATTATATTCAATATAATAAAAAGTATTGATTATCATAGCTATCATCTATGACAATCAATACTTATGGATGATTTATTGTTTTTTTACGTAAGCAATTAAACGAGCCCCAGGACCAGCATGTGTACCAATAACCGGGCCAACAATACCATGTAATGTTTCACCAAAATGTAAAGTTTCCCTTAATGTATTTTCAAACTTATCTAAACCATCAGATGAGCCAGTATATCCGATACAGATAGGTTCATCTAAATCCATTTCACCATCTTGTTGAATTAAGTCGATAATTTTAGCGGTAGCTTTTTGAGTCCCTCTGGCTTTCGCAAATACATCTAATTTGCCTTCATCAAAACCAATAATAGGTTTAAATTTCAAAAGTGTTCCTGCTGTTGCAGCTGTTTTTGATAAACGTCCACCTTTATATAAATATTCTAATGTATCTACAAAAGCAAATAAGCGAATACGATGTTTATATGCTTCTAAAAATGTATAGAGATCTTGAGCGTTCATACCTTCATTTCTTAATGCAACTGCTTTTAATACAAGCAATCTTTGCATTTGCGTTGTTCCTAAGCTATCAATCACATAAATATCATCATAATCAACTAAATCTTTTGCAAGATTAGCACTTTGATATGTTCCACTAATAACACTAGACAAAGTTATAACAATAACACTATCATTGTTGTTTTTTGCTGTTTCATACAAATCAACAAAGTCTTGAGGTGATGGTTGTGATGTAGATGGTAATGTCTGACTATTAACTAATAAATCATAAAATTCTTCTGGTTGTAAATCAATACGGTCTTTATATTCTTTTCCATCAATAATGACTTTTAAAGGCACAACTTCAACATTGAGTTCCTGTGCATATTTTAAATCAATATCAGATGTAGAATCAGTAATTATTTTTATCATTTTTCTTTTCCTCCGTCATAGATATTCTAATTGTACGAAGCATTTTCTCTAAGGATTTCACTTCTTCTTTACTAAACAGTTTTTCAATTTCTTTAAGGGCTTTTTTAATATAATGATCATTTTCACGATAAAACTCCAAGAATTTACTTGTAACTTTTAAATGATAAGATCGTTTATCTTCTTGACTGACTGTTTTATTTAAATATCCTTTTTCTACCAATTGATTGACTTTATATGTAGCATTAGGCTGTGAAATTCCCATATATTTAGCATATTCTAAAATAGTGGGTTCACCTAACATATAAATAATATCTAAGCTAAATGCTTCTTGCATTGTGAGTTCTTTAGAAGTTGCACACATAGATGAATAAAAATTCATTTTGAATATATTATAAACAGCCTGAAATTCCTGACTTAGCATATAACCTCCTCATAAATACTTAAAATATTTTAAGTATAGTATAAATTATTTTTAATGAAAGTCAATTATAAAACACAGAATTGCAATGATAATTGCTACAAAAACATCACTTATATGATGAACCCCACTTAAAATACGTGTTAAACTGACAATCAATGCAATGATACATGCAAAAACGCCAACATAAAAATGAGCATAAAAACATACAAAAGCAATAATACAGGCACTAACAGTATGACGACTTGGAAAAGATTCGCCATGTTTATGACCTCTTAAGGGTTGAATATTCATATGATCATAGGGACGGGGACGATTCACTATTTTTCTAAAAACCGTCACAATCACAAAAGCTATACATGGTCTTAGAATGGCATCTATCAAATAAGGACTATGAATATACCATAAATAAATCAAGACACATGGATATAAGATAAACGTTACATAAGGACAATATTGTGTTAAAAAAATAATGATTTTTTCTAAACGAGGACGTTGTCTTATATACGCTAACATGGACTGATAAAAACATTCCAAAGCTCTCACCCTTTCTTTACCATTATATCGAAAATATGCGATGAAAACAAATAAAATAAAAATTTTAAAAGATAAGTGCAGTGATATTTGTAGATTATACAAAATGCACTGACGAATAAATAGAAAATGGTGTAGGACTGTGTCATTGATGGGATTATTTGAAATTGATATAATGTGAATAGAGTATGATTGATGGAGATAAGATATAATGAAAATAACAGGAACGAAAAGTTATATACAAATTGAAGATGATAATGGCAATATAGCAAGATTTGATGGTGAAGTTTGTTTCAATGATTTTTATGCATGGGCTGATTCAATCTGTTGGATTAAACATCAAGGAGAAATAACGGATCAGGACAGAATTCATTTGATTTATCAGGCAACACAGTATGGTAAGGATCATGATATCAAGATATTGTTCTTTGATAATGATAATAAAGTTATGTTTGAAGCAGAGCTTGGACTGAAAACGGAAGTTTATTGGGCTAAAAACGATCTTATCTTTATAGCTGTTATTTTGTTGTCAATGATTTTTCCAATAGTGTTTATTGCTATGTTAGATGTTGTGAGTTCAATGTTTTTATTTGCTTTGAGTGTGGGTGCCATCATTTTTGTAAGTCCCTTTATCTTGTGGGGAATTTCTATATGTAGATTCCAGATGATTGCTAAGGGAGATGATATAACAATGAGACCAGTCATAGGGACAAGCTATACATTTCCTGTAACAGAAATAATAAGAGTTGAAAGAAAGGTAAAAAATGTATATGGATGGCAAGAATGTGTTAAGATTGTGATTTATATAAAAAATAAAAAAATAACACTTCGTCGAAGTATGATAGGGTTTGATGACATGGATGCCTATCTTTTGCGACATGTTGATCATATTATATAAAAATATATCTTTGATATGATTTGATAGAGTATGATAAGTGGCTGTTTAAAATTAAAAAAATGTTTTTAGCACTCTATACTTGACTCTGCTAAAATAGAGGACTATAATATAAATAGAAATAAGGAAAGAGAATAAAAAAGGCATTCCTTACTTCTCATATCAAACATTGTTCATTCTCTAACAATGCTTAGAATTATTCATAAGAGGTGATATATATGTTAATGCCTA